>JAIOIK010000070.1 GCA_019912545.1 Ignavibacteria bacterium
TCAATATCCTCATTTCCATCAAAAACATAAATTATGTCTTCAAGGTCATGACTGGATAGCAGACTACCGGCACCCCTGCTTTTGAATGCTTCAAACTTTGATGCGATGTAGTATTCAATTGGGAAGATTCTGATTTGAAAAGAACCAACTCTGACTTTGAAATTTTTCTCAAAACCACGCTCATACCATATGTTTGTGAAACCTGCTGCATCAAGACTAGTGGCGATCAAATCCATTTGAACGCCGCCAAATATGTACCTTCCCGCATGTCCATTTATGTCATTGATAAATCCAAGCTCTCTTATTTCAGTTTCAAATTCGTTATATTTTGCTCTTGCTGCAATTTCTACCACTATATCCACATCATCTGTTACTCTTGGTTTACTCATTGCCGGATCATTGACATAAAATTCCATTATGCTCCCGCCAACAAATACAACTTCATCCAGTTTATCATTTAATCCACGGGCTATTACTTCTATCATTTTCAGATTATTACTCATAATATATTACTTAATTAATTCCAATTATTAGCAAGAATTCTTTTTTCGATTTCCTGTTTTGCTATATTTCTTTCCCGCGCTTTACCTACTCTCAAAGCATCCGTTAGCGCAAGTAATTCATAAAATTTCCTGTCTTCAGATTCATCTTTTGAGGTAACCTCAGAAATAACTCTTGGTACCGTATTATACAGCGGTTCGATCGATTGTCCGGTAACAGTTCCAAATGCATACGGCCAAACGTAAATGTCATTATTTGCTGATATGATCCTGTTGAGTGGCGGGGCTGAATGTGCTGTCGGGACTCCGCGTGAAATTGCACCGGGTTTTGCAGGAAAAACAAACCTCAAACCATGAGCAAGGAATTCAACGAATGATTCATAAAAAACACACTTTGTCCCTTTTTCTATTAATCCAATATACTGGCTTCTTCTTATGGATTCTGACACTTCTGATTGACTTATTTGCAGTGAATTAGATATATCATTCATTTTCCACCCTTTCAGATAAAGTGGAGGCAATGATAATATTCTCAGTATTATTAGGATGTCTTGAGGCTTTAAATATTTGCTTTTTTCACTCATTTTTCAGAATATATTGCATATCGCAAATTGCGATATGCAATAATAACCAAAAATTACTTATAATCAAATCTATTTTGATTTATATTGAAACCCTGCTTATTTAAATATATATTTATACATGGCATTAAGCTGGAATGAGATCAAGAAACGCTCTATCGAGTTTTCTAAAGAATGGCAGTCAGTCACAAGTGAAAAGGCGGAAGCCAAAACTTTCTGGGACCAGTTCTTCAGCATATTCGGACTGAGCAGAAGAAGGATCGCTTCGTTTGAAGAGCCCGTTAAGAAGCTTGGAGATAAACAGGGTTACATAGACCTGTTCTGGAAAGGTATGCTTATAGTTGAGCATAAATCCGCCGGCAGGAACTTAGATAAAGCCTACACTCAGGCTCTGGATTACTTCCCCGGCATTACCGAAGATGAACTTCCCAAATACGTTCTGGTATCTGATTTTGTAAACTTCCGGCTGTATGACTTAGAGGAAAACACTCAGCACGATTTTACCCTTGCAGAACTTCACAAGCATGTAAACTTATTCGGCTTTGTGCTCGGCTATAAGAAGCAGATCATAAAAGAAGAAGACCCTGTTAACATAAAAGCCGCTGAGCTTATGGGCAAGCTTCACGACGCGCTTGAAAAGAACGGCTACACAGGCCATAAGCTTGAAGTATTCCTTGTGCGCATTCTCTTTTGCCTGTTTGCCGATGATACCGGTATATTCAATCCCGCAAATGCTTTTTCATTCTATATTGAAAATAAAACCAAGCCTGATGGCTCTGACTTAGGGATTCACCTTGCCAACATTTTTGAAGTACTTAATACCGATAAAGATAAACGCCAAAGCAACCTTGATGAAGACTTAAATCAGCTTGAATATGTTAACGGGCAATTGTTCGAAGAATCACTCCCCTTCCCCGCATTTGATTCTAAGATGCGTGAGGCGCTGCTTGGCTGCTGCAAATTTGACTGGAGCAAGATCTCGCCTGCTATATTTGGTTCACTATTCCAGTCAGTTATGGATAAGGAACAGCGGCGCGATCTTGGCGCGCATTATACCTCCGAAAAAAATATCATGAAGGTTATAAAAGGCCTGTTCCTGGATGAGCTGCATAAGGAGTTTGAGGAAATTAAAAACAGCAAGCCTAAGCTTGAGGAATTCCACAACAAACTTGCTTCACTGAAGTTTTTAGACCCCGCCTGCGGATGCGGGAATTTTTTAATTATCAGCTACAGAGAAATACGACTGCTTGAAATTGAAGTGCTCAAAAGGCTAAGTAAGTTAACACATAAGATACAGACCGAAACTGACGTAAAGCATTTGAGCAAAATTTATGTTGACTGCATGTACGGCATTGAGTATGAGGAATTCCCGGCCAGAATTGCCGAGGTTGCAATGTGGCTGATAGACCACCAGATGAACCTGAAGCTCTCTGAAGAATTTGGCGGCTACTTTGCCCGCCTGCCGCTTAAGAAGGCTCCCCATATAGTTAACGGAAATGCTTTAAGGCTTGACTGGAATGAGATAGTACCGAAAGAAAAGTTGAGTTATATACTTGGTAATCCACCGTTTAGCGGCAAAAAAGAACAAAATGATGAGCAGAAAAAAGACATGGATTCAATTTTTCAGGATCTAAAAGGTTCTGGAATATTAGATTACGTTACTGCATGGTATGTAAAAGCGGCACAATATATTCAAAAAACGAACATTAAAGCCTCCTTTGTATCAACAAATTCAATTGCGCAAGGTGAACAAGTCGGGATACTGTGGAATGAATTGTATAACAAGTATAAAATAAAAATTCATTTTGCACACCGCACTTTCAAATGGAGTAATGAAGCAAAAGGGCAAGCCGGTGTACATGTTGTTATTATCGGATTTGGTTATATCGAGAGCAAATTTAAGAGCTTATACGAATATGACACTGCAAGTTCTGAACCGCATCAGATAAGTGTTAAGAATATTAACCCCTATTTAGTTGAAGGAAATGAATTAATTATATTAAAAAGAAGTAAACCTATTTGTAATGTACCAGAAATGAATTATGGAAGTATAGCAATTGATAATGGGCATTTGATTCTTTCTGACGCAGAGAAAAACGAATTTGTTACCAAGGAACCACAATCAAACAAATATATTAGGCAATTCACTGGCGGAGACGAATTTTTATATAATATCAAAAGATGGTGCTTGTGGTTAACTGATATTAAACCAGAAGACTTAAAAAAGTTAAAGAGTGTCTTTAGTAGAGTTGAATTGGTGAAGACTTTTAGAGAGAAAAGTGGTAGAGCAGCTACGAACAAATTAGCAAGTTATCCACAACTGTTTGGTGAAAACAGACAACCAAATTCAAACTATGTATTGATACCGAAGGTATCTTCCGAAAACAGAAAATACATACCTATTGGGATTTATGAACCAACAATTATTGCAAGTGGAAGTTGTTTAATCGTCCCTAATGCTACAAATTATCTTTTGGGTATCCTTAGTTCTGAAATGCATATGTCATGGATGAGATTTGTAGCTGGTCGTCTTGAGAGCAGGTACCAATATTCGAGTTCAATCGTTTACAACAACTTCCCGTGGCCGGAGAGTCCCACCGAGAAGCAAATAAAGCTTGTCGAGGAAAAAGCGCAGGCAGTGCTTGATGTGCGTAAGGAATTCCCTGAAAGCTCGCTTGCCGACTTGTACGATCCCATAGCCATGCCGCCAAAGCTGGTAAAGGCGCACAAGGAGCTAGATAAAGCCGTTGACGCGTGCTATAGCAAGCAGGTATTCACCACAGAGCTAAGCCGTTTAGGGTTCCTGTTCTTTCTGTATAAGAAATATACTGCGCCTATGTTTGGGGGGAAGCGGAAGAAGGGGAAGAATTTATTGTAACATCCATATAGTTGCTCTCGTCTTCATTTTCGTTCCTTCTTTAGCTTTATTGTTCCACCATTTAATGGTTTTAGATGTTATATAAGCGTCAAGTTCTTTTTCATTGCTCTTAAAACAACCTTCATTCTGATCACACCTAAAGATTTCATTCTTTTCAACTGATTTATCAACTAAAATGGTTACACTATGATATCCATCCATTATGCTAAGACCAAAAACAAAACACCCCATATTTTCACCGATCATATTCATAATTTCAATATAAACGCTCTTTGATAGAGCTTCAGGTTCTGTAACACCTGTTGTAATTTTGCCATTTTTATCATTAAACTCAATAACTTCCGTTTTAGAAATCTTATTTAGTTCAACAAGTTTATTCATCGTATGATCAATTTGTGATCCTAACTTCATTTTCATATCTCCATAAAGCAATTTGATTCCATGATTCAATGTAACAATGCATACCATCTTTTTACCTTTTGGCAATTTAGAGTTCTCGTTAAAGAACTTCTTCATTTCTTCGAATAATTCACTTGCAAACATGTTCTATCGCTCCTTTGTGAGTAATTTACTAAAACTATACAAAATATAATATATTTGTTAAACTTTGAAAAGCCATCAAAACTATCAATGAATTTGTTCTGTTTTCACTTGTGTATTATCTTCAACCACGTTAATTGGATACACAAATTTCAAATATAAGAATAAAAAAACAATTGAGACTATCAGAATTACAAGACCTATTAAAGATGTTTTAATTTTTAATTCTGTCATACTCGCAGTAAGGTCTATTTCACTGGTCGCCCCCTTTAGTGTCTTAATAAAATGCCACGATGAAAAGATTAAACCAGACAAGACTATTAGCATTACCAAATAAAAAATCCATTTGCTTGTGCTAAACTGCCATTTGAAAACATCTTCTCGATATTCCAAATCATTTTTGCGGTACTTAATCTCACTAATGTATTGCATAAAGTATTCTGTATCATATCTTAACCTATACACCTTCATAACAGAGTCTATTTGTTTGTTTAATACAGGGTTGAGTGTATCTGGTATTACAATAATATTTCTATCATCTTTTTCCTCTTTTTCGCCATTTGATTCAATTTTATTTTTTTCAACTAAAATAAAAGAGGGTTTTGTTGGTGGCATATATTGATGGAGAACACTGGGACTCACGCTTTGATTATCACCGCACTCAGAGCTACCTAGTTCTAATAATATCAATATAAAACAAACAAACGCGCTCTTCACGAATATATTTCCTTTTATGGTTTAAAGAAATTAGTGCTTAAAATTTTACTGTAAATCATAATTCGATAACTTTCTTATTTTGTTGATTGTAACAGTCTCAAGTGAGAACTTGTTAATATCCAAAATTGTAACCAATTAAGAAGTTGATAGTGAAATTTTTATCAAATCCTTCTTTTAATTTGGATAAATCTTTTACTTCGAATACTATTCCTGCAATCGAAGATAAAGGACTTGCATTTTTCAATAAATACAAACCAGTCCCAAATCCGTTAGTAATTTTGCCATTAGTAATCATTGTTCTTAAAAAATTGTATATTCCAAATCTTGAATCTTCACCAATAACCCAATAAAAGTCTAAATTTAACGGAAACTGATCATAAGTTTGATAATCTCCAATTCGTACTTTCGTCTTTGATTCAAATGATCTCAAGACAGTGGTTAGTGAGTCATAATCAATTTTTTTGTCTGTTAACTCTATTTCATCCAAATCTTCATAGTTATTAACTTTTTGATAGCCAATTGATAACGCGATTAATTTAGTCCCACCCATTTTAAAATTAAACGATAACGAAGCTCTTGCAGTATTAAAAGAGACTTTTCTGATTTGATTTGAGAAAGTTGAATCAGCATTATACAATTTGAATATACTTCCTTCATAACCAAGCTTTAGATTTACCCAGCCGTCTATTAGGGAATCCTTCTTTCTTGTGAATATTTCCTTTAAACCGATATTGAGGTTTACTCTGGCCCCGGGAGAAATATCACCTTTACTTATAAGCGGAACCAATCCATCATTACTTTTTCCGCTGAAATCAATCCCGTAATATAAATGTTTGTTACTAATCCTAAATACATATGACAATTTTAAACTGGCATCCGCTGTGCTTAATCGAAATGTCCCACCGTAAGGAAGAAAGATAGCGCTATTATCTTTCCTGTCTTCAAAAATTGATTGCCCCAAAAAAGGTTTCTCATTTTCTTTAACTATTTCTTCTTTGATGTTCATTACATTTGTATCAATATTCTTCAAAGAAACGTCTATCTCTTTCAATGATTCTTCAATTCTATTTGAGGTGTCATTAGCATCATAATTTTGTGCATGTATAAAAGGACACAGAATCAGAAAAATAAGAATTGTGTATATTGTTTTCATATTTATCCCCTATTTGGTTCAGTAAAAGTTACATAACCACTTGAACTAAAGGTTCCCTTTGTTTTAAAAAAGTCCTTGTCGTTTACTTTAACAATGAATGACCATTTGGAACCGGTCCATCCTTTTAATCTAACATGAATATTTAAAGGTCCATCTATAATAAATTCATTGAATAACTTATAATATTCATTATCCTTTATTTCCCGTAACCCAATTTCTCGTCCCTCTAAATACACATCAATTGTTGTAAATTCGCCATTTAAGAAAACCTCAACTTTGTATTTATTTATTGCCATAATTTTGTTTGTTATTTTTTTCTTAATTTACCCGACATTCCCTCCGGGTCTTTGAGGGTTAAGATATTACGGATTTTAATTTCATAAAAAAATTATGATAACTAGACCTCACTTAATGCCATGAATTTAACTTTATTCAAAAAATCAGACGATCATATGGTGTTTATCAAACTTAGTTCATTGAAGCAGAATTTAATATGATTTCTATCAGAAAGAAAATTGATTCTTATCTTCAAATCACACTGCGCGATTATCTGCAATCTTTTATTCCCGTCTCTACTGCTTTTTCATATTGTTGAATAATGACTAATAATGCCGCTAAGCTTAATAAATTTGTTTTCATTTTAAACTCCTTAAATTTATTTAAAATATATTTTCACCCGTCTTTCCCTCCGGGTTATGATGTTATCTAATTTCAGTTTCTGTAGATTTTCAATTCTTTGAGTTCATTACTCAAAGTGCTTCCATCATAGTTAGCAATTATTAACAACTCATGCGAAGATGTTATTTTGTTTAGGTTACTTTCAGAAATATCAATCATAGTACCCTTATTTTCCTGTTCTCCGACCTGTATGCTCGGGGGAGGTTCATTTGAGTAAACCAGATTCCCAATTTCTTCCCAATACCCGATGCTATTTTGGGCATAGAAATAAATTTTGTTGCTCCTTGAAGAAAATAAATCAATTGATACATTTACATATATGTGAACCGTACCAAAACCCAATTGATTTGATATTACATTTATATCAGAAACATGAAATTGTGAAAAGTTCTCATACGAAGCCGAAGAATTCAATTTGTTGAGTTCATCACAACATGTTGGGATAAATGTTTTATTCTCGCTTTTAGTATAATTCAATAAAGAACTCAGATTATTATTTGAATATATTATCTCTTGTCCGTAAGTAATCTCACTGCAAATGAATAACAAAATTGAATAAATAAGATTTTTCATAATTTAATTACTCACTTTTTTTTAATTATAAATATCTGACAGTATTGAAAACCTCTGTCTTTCCCTCCGTGTGTTTGTCCGAAAGACTCCTTCGGAGAGGGTTGAAAACTATTGATTAAAAACTTAGCGCTCTTTGCGACTTTGTCCAAAGGACTCCTTGGGAGCGGTTTATTATCTTCTGGATCCTTCGCTCCTGCCTGCTGACCTGTCCGGCCTTTGACGGAAGGCAGGTCGCTCAGGATTTATTTAACTCCCCTCCATTTCAGGAGGGGAAATTGGGCAGCTATTACCGCGCTCCACGCGAGTAGAGTCATAAAAGAATCAGGGTGGCGAAAAAAAGTGAAACCGAAAAGAATTTTAAAGCAAAAACGTTAAATCGGGGTAGTGCGATTATACTAAGTAATGTTATTGTTTGTCAAAGAAGTAAAATGCCTCATGTGAATGGTTGATTCACGGTATCAGTGAAAAAAATTAAGATTTTGCTGATTTTATGCTGTTTTTGTATATTCATGTGAATATTCCCATTGAAAATATATTTGTACATTTAACGCATTCTTTGTTTGAATGGAACAAAAAGCTACTAAAGTGTGTATTCATTGAAGGATGGCAAGTGGGTTTAGATTGCTTTTGGCAATGCTGCTTTCCGCTTTGCGCATTCAATAGTTCAAATGGCGGGATCAATTGACTTGCATATGCAATTAGCAACTATTATATTTATGTATATGCATTAAACATAATGCATTATTTTGTTTCTTTTATAACCTCTGTGGTTAAAGCTTTTGTTTCTGACATATTTAAAGCATTGTTGCCACGACCTTTAGAGGCTGTCTCAAAAGTACCATTTTTCGGTGGCACAGACATTCTTGTCTGTGATCGTTAAACATAAACGAGGTTTTCGACAGACAGGAATGTCTGTTCCACTGGTTTTGAGACAGCCTCTTTAGGTCGTGAATAAAATACAAGAACCAAAATGGCTTTAGCCGCTAATCCTGTTTATTGTTTTGCAGATAAAGCTTAGGGGCTAAAGCCCCAAATTTCTTCTCGACTTAATCCCCGCCATGAATGGCTGGGCTACATAGAAGCAGTCAAAGGCCTGCCTTTGACCTACAAAATAAAACTGCTTCTCTTTTGGGCTTAGCGGTAAAAGCTTTTGATTCTGATTCTAACTTATTTTTGCTTTTTTCTTTTTGCCTTTTTGAGTCCTGGAGTCTTTGAGACTGGCTGTTGGTTTTGATTCTTAAATTCTCAGTGCACTCAGTGCCTAAGTGGTGAGATCTTTTGATTTTGCTCTTTGCTTCTGAAATTTATTCAAATTCTTCTGATTTTGGTCTTTTTTATGCTTTTTTAACCGGGATGTTCTTTTGATATGATATCAGCTTCTTTTTTATGTACTGAACTGGGCTGAATGTGCTGGACTGATTGCGATTAAACGCCGCAATCGCCAAAAAACCTGTCTGACACATGAATAAAAAGTGCCTTAACCGCTGGATCGTCCAGCATATCAAAGGCTCGATACCACTTCATCATGGGTGGGGTTTCAAAGTAATTTCATTGAAAATTCATAAATTTAACGCTATATTTGGAGTTCCTATGCAAAATTACAAAGCGATAATTGTTCTGGGCATGATCTTAAGCCTCGGATATAATGTTACGTATTCACAAAGCAAGTATGAAGCTACAACTGTTCTGAAGGAAAAATTCACCGATAAAAACGGTAATATCTTAACCGGAAAAGGTGTAGTGATCGGTGATGTAGATTCCGGCATTGATGTGTTCCACCCGATGTTCTTTTTTGCCGATGGCGGCGAGTTTGAGTGGATAGATGCAGATGCCGATGGCAAGTTTACTTTTGGAACTGACGGAGTTGATATCAACTCTAGCGGCTCTTTGGATAAAAACGAAGTCATAAGATACCTTGAGATATACGATGATACATATGGAATATTGAATTCCCTGGGAGCTGATCCAAGAAAATATAACCCCGAGTTCGATTTCCTGTACATTGATGCAAACGGGAATAAGAAACGCGATTTCGGACCCGATGCCGGTTTTAAAGAAACCGATCCAAGTTACGGCGAGCAGTTTCTGATACTAAGAGACGAAAACAAAAATGGTAAGATCGACAGCGGAGAAAAACTTTCTGCGCTTAAGACTTCAAAGATAAGATCAGTCAGGCAGCGCGACGGACAGATAAGAAGACGCGGAATAGATCTGATAAACACCGAAGAAGATAAAAATGGCCACGGTACAGGCGTTGCAGGCCTGATAATAGGCGGGCATTACGGAGTGCAAAAGATCCACGGACTCGCTCCGGATGCAGAAATGGTGTTTTCCAGCATTCAGTATGACTACACTCCGCGCTTTGTGAGGAACTTTCCGGAGCTGATAAGTTTTGCGCGAGATGAGAAAGTGAATATTCTGCTTTTTGAAGACGGTGAATGGATGTGGGAGTTTATGGATGGTTCAAGTCCCGAAGAAGAGATGGTTAATCAATTGGCCAGAGATGGCGTTACTATCATTGGTGGTTCAGGAAATATGTCCGGCGGTAATATGATAATTATCGATACTCTGAAAGCCGGCAAGACGAGTACTTACACTGCAAGCTGCTCTGGGGCACCGGATGAAGATGTAACTAAAAACGATGGCGTGTTCTTTTCATTTTTATGGCGTGATGAAACAAATAATATTAGCTTTACCATTGAGACTCCCGAAGGCAAAACTACAGCCCCGATAACAGATGGTTACGGTCATGAAAAATTGGGTAATTATAATATTTATTATGGCAGGGATGTTTCGCCCAAGGGTACAGTAATGATGAAGTTTTCTGCTTCACTTACTGATAGCGATATAGTGAGAGGCAAGTTTAAAATTAGGCTTTCTTCCGATAAGGATGAGATCATCAGGGCTTATGTAGTTGATGTGACCCAGTCATGGAGCGGAAACGCAAGATGGATAAACAACCGGAATATTACGGATGTATCAAACATCTGTTTCCCTTCGACCGCAGATAGCATGATGGCAGTTGGAGCTTATTCGGTAAACCTCTCCTGGTATGAACAGCTTGGCGATCTTTGTACATACAGCAGCGTGGGTTATAATATAACCGGTAAGCTTGGAGTTGATATTACCGGGCCGGGACACTCAACTTTCAGCACGAAAAAGAACAACAGCTATCAAATTTTTTCAGGAACAAGCTCAGCGGCGCCGCATGTAGTTGGTACGGCAGCACTGCTTCTTCAGTACAATCCGGCATTAACGCATGAGCAAGTGAGAAGCATTCTGCTGAGCTCGGCGGTTAAAGATAATTTTACAGGTGACACTCCAAACTACCAATGGGGTTACGGCAAACTGAATACTGAAGGCGCAATAAGA
>JAIOIK010000071.1 GCA_019912545.1 Ignavibacteria bacterium
ACAGCGCTTAGCCTGCTATCACCAAATGCCGGCACTCAGCAAAAGAACTTCCTTCTTTTCTACAGGGGAGATACAGCCGGAACAAGCGGGCGCCCGGTTGCAATTAATGTAATTGAAAACGATGGACTGAACTTAAGCGGAGTTACAGATTACCTTGCGGCATACAGAACAACCATTGACGGGCAGAATAGAGCATGCCTGGTATTGATTCCTAATGCGCTGCCTTACGGAATTACTACAATTACGGAACGCACAATAAGCGGCGGACAATTAATGAGTATGATAATTGACGCACCGGGTGATGTAGTAAGTTCAGCAACTTCACCAAACGGCATCTGGCCTCCGGGAATAAGCACAGTTAATCCAACAGGCGGCACAACTCCGATAAGCATTCAGCCGGGATTTGTACTGGTAGCGATTACTCAGAATTCAACGATAGCCTCCGAGTATAAGCTGAGCCAGAACTATCCGAATCCGTTCAATCCTTCGACTAAGATAGATTTCTCATTGCCTAATTCAACGAATGTTGAATTGAAGATATTTGATGTTCTTGGGCGGGAAGTATATACTCTCTTGAACGAGGAATTTGCAGCGGGTAATTACTCGGTTGATTTTAATGCAAGCGAACTGCCAAGCGGAATGTACTTCTATAAGCTCACAGCAGGCGAATTCAGCGAAGTGAAGAAGATGGTGTTGATAAAATAACGAAGTTATTTTTGAAATCCGGCCCTTGACGGACTGATTAAGTATTTTCATTTGTGACGAGCTCTTATGAAAGGTAATTAGTTAATGGCTCTCCTTCCGGAAACGGAAGGGGAGTTTTTTTTTTATGATTAGTCCCAGAGGCTTCAGTTCACAAATTCAACCCATTGGTATAGAAAACATGCGAATTGGCTGCAAAATCAACAAATTTACCATAAACTGTTGGTTCACAACTGCCAAAACATTTCTTTGGAATACATAATCCCGTCGTTTAAATTGAGGAAGTTCATTAGAGATAAAACTCATCAAAAGGAATGATTTTTATTCATTTGACTTAAGTCAATTGGATTCATGAATAAAATATCTATTATGCCAAGCAAAACAAGTCTAAGAGTATGATAAAGTAATAATTTGGTGGATCATTTAGCAGGTAAACAAGCTTCTTCAATCAATTTCAAAAATTAATAACGTAACCAGATTTTCTAAATTCTAAAGGGGAAAATAATGGGTCAGGCAAACAGATTCTTCATAATCATCTTCATTTTATTCATGGCGGCGGCAAATCTGCTTTCGCAAAACCAGGTAGATATTAAGCTCAAACAGCCGCCGCCGAACCAGATGGGTGTGGGCGATATGTGGAACATCACCTTGACAAACACCACTAAGGAAGACCTGAAAATTTATCTTACCGGCACGGCAACCGAAGAAAAAGACGGCCTTATTGTAGAAGGTAAATCCAAAGTATTTACTGTTAAGCCGGGTAAATCAAATTACAAGTACAATGATTTCTCTAATGCCGAAATAAAATATAATAACAGCAAGTATAAAGAAATAATGCTTCGCACCGGCAACGCACCTGAGGGAACCTACACAATTTGCGTAACTGCATTTGATGAAAGCGGAACAGAAGTTGGCAGGGAAAATTGTATAATCCAGAGTGTTGTGCAGATGGGAAGCATAACACTGCTCACGCCGGGCAATGGGGAAGAGATTGATCCAAAGATGCCAATTATGTTTACATGGACTCCCTTACCTAAGGGCGGTCCGTATTCAATAAAAATAGTTGAAATCAAGGGTGACCAATCACCTGATGTTGCGATTAAGCAGAACAGGGCAATAATTGAAGTAAATGATATTAGAACTACAACACACCATGTTGCACCTTCACAAGTTAAAGTTATCGTTATGGGAATGAAGTATGCATGGCAGGTAACAAGCGGCGATGTGCAAAGTGAAGTGGCGAGTTTTCTTGTTGTAAGTGCGGTTCAGAACATTACTGAAAGTTTGTGCGTGGATTTTGAAAACAGTAATAGTACAATAAACTGGCAATCAGACCATGTTAGTTCGAAAGAGATTATAAAAGATCCAAGCGATAAGGTTAATAGCAGTAATGTTCTTGTTTTGAAAGATGGTTCTGGAGGATCTATTGCTTGGAACGACAATGATTTTGGAGGTAACTGGCTACAACGGGGTCAAGACGGATGTTTTTGTTTCGATTACAAAGTGGATTACAATCCAAATGCTGATTCATATTGTGACCCATCGAACAGAGTAAGCAATGTTGTCAAATTGGTGCTCTACACAGGGCCTTCAGTAACTAGTGAAACTTCATATTATGGAACGACAAGGGCAATTTATGTTGCAAACCCTGATCAACCTATAATTCCAGACAATGTGTGGGGACATTATTGCCTGCCTATAAGGTTAAGTTCTAACGGAAACTTGCCTACGGACGGACTTGGTCAATGGGAGATAAGGCAAAATGGAAGTATTGTAACAGGAACTACAGCTTGTACAATATGGGATAATCTCATACAGAATGTAACTGGTATAGTACTTCTTACCGATTACAATTGTGAACCTTCGGAGATTGTAAGTTTTGACAATTTCTGCTGGACTTGCACGCCTACGACAGTTGGTGAAATATGCACTGATTTTGAAAAATTTGAAGTAAATAGCAACTATGTAAGTGATATTGGCAATTGGCGTGTATACAATTCTGGTAGTATACTTCATCCTGCAAATGTTCAAATTATTAGTGATGCCACAAACGGCAATGTAATTACAGCAAAAGACCAATCCGGAGCTACTTTTTTGGTAAATACATCAGACTATGCCGGTGACTGGTCAAAATATTGTTCATTCTGTTTTGATCTAAGATTAATCAGCGATGGAGGAAATTACACACCTCCCCTTGACGTAAAAAACAGTATTTTTATATTTCAAGGATTGAATGTAAATGCGTTAGCGAGCCCGAGCAGCCCTCCTTACAATCCGAATATTGGATTTGAATTTCTACTTAATAATACATATAACGAGAATACCGGCTGGCAAAACATTTGCTTACCTCTTGTACCGGTTGGACCAACTGATCCACTGCCAAGCAATAGTTGGGGTTACTGGAGAAGTTATGGAAGCGCAATTGGGTCACATGCAACTGTTCAGGCTGCATGGAATGCCATACTTACCCAAGTTGATATGATAGGTTTCTTTGTTGATTGCACGAGCGACAATCAATCTGAAGTAATAGGTGTTGATAATATTTGCCTTAGAACTGAGTGCGCGCCTGGCACCAATCCATGCAATGATTTTGGTGCAACAGTTTTAGCAAATTCAACCCAAGGCGGATGCTGCTGGGCTATCAGTTTAAATCATCCGGAGAATACCGAAGGAATTGACAGGATAAGATTTAGACCTAATCTTATAGAAGGAACTGAATTTGTTTTACCGCTAATTACTATAACTCAACCAACACCACCTGAATGGATATTTAGTTCTTCTCCGCAATCTGTAACTATAAGAAGACGACCTGATAAGTTGCCGATGCCTTCGGGAAATTTGAATAATGTATTTCAATATTGTTTAAGTTACACTAATATTCCTCAGCATGTAATTGTAGAATGGTTGAATAATCAAGAAGAAGTTATATGCAGCGATACAATAGAGACAACCTGTGATATTCCGTGTGTTACAATTATTGAACCGACAGTCGAGTGTAACGGTGATGATATAAATGTCCGGTTCAATATCCAAAATATTAATTCCAGAGGATTCGAAATATCTAAAGTTGATATAATTGGTATTACCCCTTCAGGCATTACTGCAAATCCTATAAATGTTGAGTTACCTGTTTCTGTGCCGGTTGGTGGAACTTCGACTCAACCTGTTTCTTTTACCCTAAACGGTGCAAACGCAGGGCAAGAAGTATGTATCCGTATGTTATTCACAAGTCCCGATGGTTGCTGCTCTTGTGAAGACACTTTATGCATTGTAATTCCCGAATGTATTTGTAATAAAGTTGAAGCGGAGTTAATTGGTGAACCGATTAATTGTTGCTATAATTTGAGCATAACAAATAATTACGCCCCAAATTACTTCACAAAAATCAAATTAAGAACTTTAGGCGGTGTTAACTTTAGGAATTGGAGTTTTACGGGTTTATCTGACTGGGGTACATCTTCTGTATTTCCATCTAACGAACTTCCTATAGATTATTGCGATATCACTTCCTGTTTTATTCCTGCAGGAAATTCGTCTAATATAGTTAACTTTTGCTTAGATGATTATGAAAGTACATTCCCTCAGAAAATTGTAATCGAATGGATGAACAATAATGAGGTAGTATGCAGCGATACATTAGTGACCCCTTGTCAACCACCAGTTCCACTGACCGAATGTGTCAATATTATAAATGAGGAGATAACTTGCCTTGAAGATGGTACTTTTAAACTTAATTTCACACTCAGAAATAATTCAAACTTTACCGCTGATGGTTTTGCACTGAATCCTATGTCACCTTCATCATTAAACTTTACCCCGATTGAAAAAATTGTAAATATTCCACAAAGTTCACTTTACAACGCCGAATTTATAATAAGTGGAGTAAATCCGGGTGCGGAAATTTGTTTTGAGTTGGCTTTATTTAAATATCAAGTTGACGCAACTGGAGATATTAGCATTAATCCTAATACAGGAGAGAAAATTAAAGGGGATTGCTGCTATTTTGATACTTGTTATACACTTCCGCTTTGTCCTGGTGAACCCTGCAACTGTGGAAGCTGGAGTTCTGATCAGATATGGGTTGAAACTCCTGATGGTTCAGGTCCAATAACTTGTAGAACGGAATTTGGTAATACAGCTCCGGGAACTGGTATTAATATGACATTTCCTACTTATAGCTGTAATCCGACAAGCTGTCCTCCTAATTATAGATGGCAGATTAACGGACCGATTTCCAATAGTGGAACGTCAAATGTAATCACCAATGCAGATTTTTCACAGTCCGGATTTTACGAAGTGAAAATGTATGCATATTGCGGTGAGAATTTATGTGACTCTTGCTGGATTACGTTTAATGTTACTGAAGAACCGACAGAATGCAATTGCGGTCAGAATGTTTTGGGACCGTTACCATATTCTATAAATGGTGTTTCTCAAACACCTGCAGTTTGCGGTCAGACAACTATAAATGTTTCCGGCTTATCATCTTGGCTTTCATTTAATCCGGATCCGAATACATTTAGATGCTTACCTATATCATCCACTAATTGTGGTCCTAATTTTAATTGGAGCATAACAGGACCTAATGGTTTTAATGCTCAAGGCAGTGGACCAACGTGGGGATTCGCCGGTAGCTTTCCTCAAACAGGGGATTACTTGCTAACAGTTACACCCATTTGTGGAAATGTAAAATGTTCTCCTTGCATTATAAAAATCAGAGTTGAGGATCAAACCGGTTGTGACTGCAAAGGTGGAAGATGGAACATAGATAAAAGCAGAATATCCTATGAAATAGATAAATTGAAAAAAGACGAACCGATAAAATGTGATGGGGATTATACTGTAAACCGTGGTAGTTCTGTTACTCTTAATCCGCAATACATTTGTCCTAAGGAATGCGGAACAGCTAGTTACTCATATAGACTTAATGGCGGAACAATGACATCGCCGCAAACAACACCATTTGTTATAACTAATATAAACAATACCACAGATGTGATGATATACGCCTGGTGCGGTAAAACCATTTGTGATTCCTGCGGATTTTATTTCAACACGAAAGGTAAAAAAGAAAAATGCGATTGCAATAAAGATATCTTTGTTGTTGCAAAAACACCTGAGGATGGTTCGCTTAAGATAAGATGTAAAGAATCAAAGACATTTACTCTTGGTACAACTGTAACACTTGTACCGTCCAATATCTGCGAACCTGCTGAATGCCTTGGCAATTGGGAAATGATGATATATGATGCAGAGTCGGGTGCATACATCACAACTGCATCAGGCAGCGGAGTGAATTCCTATTACGATCTTGTACTTAGCTCAAATTCGGGCTACAGGATAGTTTTAACGGCAGTTTGTGGAGACACAAAGTGCGAATGCGAATTCTGGATAAGAACAAAACCAGGCGAGAAATGTGATTGCAAAGGCTGGGATCAAAGCAAAAGTATGCTCTATTACATTCAAGACGGGCATAAAAACGAAAATGATCTGAAGTGCGGAGGAGAATACAGAGTTGATGCAGGAAGCAGTGTGACTTTAAATCCGGTGTACACGTGTGATGGTTCAGGATGCGTTCCGCAATACTCATATACATTAAATGGAGTTGATATGGGATTCAAACCGTCTCCATATATAATTAGTCCTGTGAATGTAAATACAATTGTCAATATCTATGCGTGGTGCGGCGATAAGATATGTGATTCGTGCGTTGTTGGGTTAAATGTCGGGGTAGATATACCCTGCAAATGCAGTGAAAGAAACTGGACAACTGAAGAAAACATAATTCTTTTCGAAACAAATGGACAGACTAGAAATGTTAGCTGCCGCGGGACGATTGAAGTTGTAGAAAATGAAGCATTTACATTAACAATGCCGGATTATACATGTGACCCTGAGAATTGTGAAGTTAGTTACAATTGGTTTTTAAGGAGAATAACCAGCGATATTGTTCAAAGCGGAAACGGTAAGCAGATCAATTATACATTCCCGAATATCGGCACAGGTCTTCATTCATTAACATTTAACCCTGTTTGCGGCGGAAATGTTTGTGATACTTGCCTAATATTTATTTTTGTGCGGCCTAAGCCGACTGACTGCAAATTTGAAGTTGGATTAGATTCAATTACCTGCTCAGGAACTGCGCCAGACGGAAGCCCGCTATTTAAAATATGGGCAGCAATCAATAATTTGGGCAGCGGAATGGCGTATGTGCACAGTGTTCACGGACCCGGAAATACAGCTTCTGCTTCATCTACAAATCTGCTGCCTGGGATGAATCATGTACAATATACGTATTCGGGGCAAAGTGCCGGAAATGTGTGTTTCACGTACTGGATTATGAGGGCGGAAAGTATTTTGGATACATGTAAATACACAGTTTGTAAAGATCTGCCTACATGTACTACAAATGGTAACAATGGATCAGGAAGTTGTAATGAATTGTATGCGGGTGTAAATGATAAATCTAATAGTTCTACGATTTATTCTTCAGCAAATGTATATAAGTGGAACGTTTCGTCATGTTTAACCTTAGGTTTCTTTCCAGGTTCACCCCATGAAGTAACAACAATTACAGTTTCGGGTAATGATGTTTATGCAGGAGTAAATAATAAATCTACCAGTTCTTCGACTTATTCTTCAGCAAATGTATATGAGTGGAACGGTTCGTCATGGTTAACCTTAGGTTTCTTTCCAGGTTCACCCCATGAAGTAACAGCAATTACAGTTTCGGGTAATGATG
>JAIOIK010000072.1 GCA_019912545.1 Ignavibacteria bacterium
GCGTCCTGAGCCTTATCCATCATTCCTAAATTTCCATATACCTGAATCAAAAGATCGTATGCATTAAGCTGATTATCTTTATCTTTGGAAGCAGTGAGCTCTTCGAGATAAGGAAGCGCTGCTGAATACTTACTTTTATGATCAGTGCCATCCGGATTTGCTTCTCTGATTTTCTCACCCCATTTTAAATTTGCAAGGCTGATGTTATAGATTATTACTTCATATGCAGCCGAGCCTTTTCCAACTTTTTCAAGTCCCTTTGTATATTCGCCAATTGCACCTTCAAAATTCCCCTGTTTTTCAAGCTCGACACCTTTATCAATAGTTGGTTTAACAAGGATCGTGTTTATTCTGCTGTTCAGTGCTGCGATGTTATCATTTTTTACAAAAGCGCTATCAGGAAGAAGCGCATAAGCAATCTCAAAGTTGGCAAGTGAATTCTGGAATGACTTTATGGCCTCTGAATCTTTTCCGTCTTTAGCAGATTTTTCGCCGTCTTCATAAGCTTTAAAACCTTTATCATACATTGTGCCCCATGCCGCAGTTAACTCTCCTCGGAAAGAATGTTTTCCGATCTTATTGTATCCTGTCATTGCTGTTTGGACGCCTTCAACTTTGCCAAGCTGTGCTCTTGACATTGCAAGATAAAACCATGCTTCTTCGTTCTGCGGGTTCTGTGTTGTCTCTTTTAAAAATTCAGTTTCTGCCTTAACAAAATCACCCTGGTTATAGGCAAGCTTTGCTGTTGTTTGTTCTGCTGAATTACATCCTGCCATAAAAGCTAAGATGAATGTAAATACTAGAAGCGCTGAAGATGTTTTTATGAATCTCATTTCTGGAATTCTCCGTTTATAAATTTCTTGTAATCGCCTTATTTTTAAGGACTTAAATATACTTAAAAAAAACTTTATTTAAAAGATTAAATTTTGTTACACTTCTTTATGAAGATCAGGAACTAGATCTACCGCATAAACCAAAACACAGGTTGCAACCCCTTGTTCCTAATAGTTATACGTAATATCACTTGCCGCACAAAATTTACGTTACCTTTTTCTTAACAGATCTTGCCAGGAAAAACTCGATACACAGGAAAATTAAGCCTAAAATAAGGAAATACTGCCACATTTCCCTGCCTGTCCTTAATTCCACTATATCGGCTGATATTGTCTCTGCTGGTTCTATAATATTGACGCTTATGCCGTAACTATCCGAAGTGTATTTTTGCAGCTCAACGCTATTATACCTGCCTGTATTTGATTCCCTGTTATCATAAATGCACGCATACTTAAATATATCCTTACCACCGGAGCTAATTGAATAATTTCCGCTTGAACTATTATAATTCTTCAGATCGATTAGCGCAGCTCTATCGGTCAGTGGAAAATTGTTCTCTTCCTTTGCGCTGCCGTGATAACCTGTCAGTTTTAATGTATCGGAAATATTTCCGAATCGTGAAGGGTCAAAGAAATAATCTTTACCTGTCACTGCAGGTGAGATATTATTTATGTTCGCAAGATACAGAATGCTTCTTACAGTAACGGGTGAGAAAAGATTTTTTACGGGATAGTCTGATTCACTCATATCAGGTGATATAGCAAAGACAATCAATTTCCCTTTTCCCTTGGAATACTCAACCATGAAGTTCTTTTCATTGTTAAGCTTTACCGGGGCGATTGAATTTTCGCCTGTGGAAAGATTAATTCCGCTTCTTATCCCGGGGGACTCTAGACTGAATTTTTTATCACCCGTACCCTTTTTAAAAATGCCCTCAAAAACAGGGTGCTCCATATCGACCTTATCGAATGTGAGTGAATTATTCCCGTTGCCAGAAGTAAATCTGCCGACGATGAAAGGAATATCAAGCACTTTGAATAAATTGCTGTTGTAACTATCAATATTAACTGAACTTCCGGGATAGATAATAACTCCTCCGCCGTCATCAATGTATTTTTTTATCTTTTGAGATTCTGCATCTGTGAACCCGTGCTTGTTAACAATTACTACGGAGTTGAAGGA
>JAIOIK010000073.1 GCA_019912545.1 Ignavibacteria bacterium
ACATTCTTAAAGATATTTTCGGAAATCCTGCCTCTATCATATACAAGCAGTTTAGAGCTGTCACGCTCAAGCAATGGAAAAGCCGCAATCCTTTCCGGGGGAAGCTCATAGGTATAATTGCTGATCGAAATTTCTTTGAGGTTGTTCATTATTGAATCGGCTTTAAGGAAGATTAAGTATCTATTTGGACAGTTTCTTCAATCAACCTCAGCAATACATTTAAGCTCAATTGCTATTGGTGTTGGGAGGGATAGTATTTCCAAAGTTGTACGGCAAGGGGGGGCCGCTTCATCCTTAAAATACTCAGCCCAAAGCCTGTTATATACAGGGAAGTCATCCTTCATATTGGTTAAATATACGGTAACATCTACAAGGCGGCTCCAGCTGCTGCCTGATTCCTCGAGTATCCATTTTACATTCTGAAATACTGAGCGGCACTGTGTTTCTATATCATATGAAGTAATTTTCCCGTTTTCGTCAAGCTCAACACCGGGAATTTTCTTTGTTCCCCTTTCGCGCGGGCCAACGCCCGAAAGGTAAAGCAAATTACCAACACGCCGGGCGTGTGGATACAATCCAACCGGCTCAGGAGCTTTTGCGGAGTTTACTATATCTTTTTTATCCATCTTATCAGCTATCTAAACAGTTCTTTCACTTCCGGTTTTACGTAGCCGCTGAACTCTTCATATGGAACAAATATTGTCACTTCGCCATCGGCATAAGAAGCAATTTCGTAAGGAATATAATTGAACATTATATTACCCGGCGAGATCAGAAAGTTATCATTTGTGCGAATTGTATCAACGAACAATCCCGATTCCATTAGTGAAGTGCCTGAGGGAATATTTCTTTCAAGCTTATAATATTTTTCCAGCAGTTCCGGCATTTTGTCTATCCCTTTTTTAGTCAATACATCATCAAGGGAAAGTATCTTCTTTCTCTTCAGATCAAGATTTGTATAAAAAGTTCCGTAATTACCGTGTGCGCCGCCTGTATATGAATAGTCATAACTTGAGATCACAAAAAGATCACCATCAAAATAAACAGGCATAATTATATCAACCTGGTCAAGTGAATAGCTCCACCCTCCATCACCTGAAACATCGTCTCTTTTGACATCTTTATTATATTCAAAAAAGTCTTTCATGTATTTCTTCTTTTCAGCAAGCATTATATCGCCAATTGCAGTAAGCCCGGATTTGAGATTCTTCTGCTTAAGGATAGCATTTCTAAGAAAGAGCGAATTACTGTACTTATCCGTTGGCCATACAATCCCATCAGAATAATGCGCATTTGGTGATTCAATATCTTTAAACAACCTCTCACTTCCTTCAACATAAACATATTCAAAATCACTTGAGATCTTCTGCTCTTTTAAGCGGAATTCTGAATTCTTAGAGCCATCTTTGCCTCTCCATGTACCCGTGTAACTCCCGCCGGAAAATATCCCACTGAATATTTCAGAATCTTCATATGTAAAATATGCTGATAGCACCAAAGAATCACCTTTGAAAGTTCCGTAAACAACCATTGGCTTTTTGTTTTTTTCGTAATAGTAATATCCGCGCAAGTCGTCTCCTGCCTTAACCACATTAAGTATAACGGGATAAGAATCAATAGTTCCTGAAAGAGATTTGAACCAATATTTATCTCCTGAAAATGATACGTTAAATATAGTTACAATAATAAGCAAAAACGGGAGTTTCTTCATTTTTTCGTGCTTTTCTAAAAAAGGAAGCAGCAGCTTCCAATTAACAAAATTATGAATATTGTACTGTAAAAACAATTGTAAAGTTCCTGTTTTTCAGTTTATTAAGTTTAGGTAGGCAGGGAGTACATTGATGTTAATTTGATTATCGGTTATTTTGGCTGATAACATTCAATAAATTCTAACAGAAAGATCAAAATGAAGATCAGTGAATCATTTATTGGTGAGCTTCAGCAGGAAGCGGCATCAACAAGAAAACTCCTCGAGCGTGTGCCGCTTGATAAACCGGACTGGACGCCGCATGAAAAATCCATGAAACTTGGCAACCTTGCAAATCATGTTGCGGAATTGCCCGGATGGGTTTCGGTAAGCCTGGACCAAGATGAACTGGATTTTGCAACTTATGAATACAAACCCCAAATCCCGAAATCAACAGAAGAACTGCTGAAGAAATTTGATGATAGTCTTGCAAAAGCAATGAACTCGCTCAATAATGCAAGCAATGAAAAATTCGGTGAGAACTGGACCATGCGTAATGGCGAGCAGGTCTATTTCACATTACCCAAGGCTGCTGTAGTCCGCTCATTTTCTTTCAACCACATGTATCATCACAGGGCGCAGCTTGGAGTGTATTTGAGATTGCTTGATATTCCCCTACCCGGTATTTACGGCCCGACTGCTGATGAAAGCAATATGTAAAATTGTCATTGTGTAGTAAATCATCGTAGGGATCGCTCCCCGAGCGATCCGGTAGTTATTCGGCGCATTCAGGGAATGCGCCCTACAGAAGTTCTGACGAAAAATCATGGATCTGCGAGAAGAAACACTAAAGGAACATTCTAAAAAACAGACATTGAAGATAACTGCCTGGATCGGTAATAATGAAGACCGTTACAGGCAGTTTCTGCAATTGTTCCTGGGTGAAGATCGTGTTATAGTTCAAAGATTATCATGGGTACTGAGTCTTTTGGCTGAGCGCCAGCCGAAACTTGTTGAGAAGCATATGAAAGAAATAATCAACAGGCTTGATGATAAGGATATTCACGTTGCCGTAAAGAGGAATGTAATTCGCGTGATGCAATTCCTTAACATTCCAAAGAAATTCCATGCCAAAGTATTTAACCATTGCATTAATTTTATGTGTGACCCCAATGAAACAGTTGCCGTAAGATGTTTTTCAATGACAGTAGCCGTAAAGCTTTCCGGCAATTACCCGGAGCTTGCCGGTG
>JAIOIK010000074.1 GCA_019912545.1 Ignavibacteria bacterium
GCAGGCAGGCGCCTTAACGTGATTTCGTCCGGCTGCTGCCGGACTCAACCCACGCCCACGGGCATTTGTAAGATTCCTGTATTTGATCTTTGATATTTTTTATTTGCAATGGCGCGTTGGTGTAATTGGTTAACACGCCGCCCTCTCAAGGCGGAGAGTACGGGTTCGATCCCCGTACGCGCTACTGGACATTGCGCCTGCATGCAGCAGAGAGGAGTTTCCTGCCTATGAGAATCCTTTCTGCGAACCCAAGATTCGAAGAATAGTGGATCGACATGAAGAATCACAGGCCGCTGCGCCAAGCCGAATGTATTGTATTCCATACATGCTGTGAAGGTGATGAATATGAACAAAACTTGTCAAATTATAATTCTGCTAATGTAATTGGTTTTTTTAGGAGTTTTGAAAAGTTGTTTGATAATTTTTATCTTTGTACTACCTTGTCTTTTCCGCTGAAATAATAAATTATAGTAACATTTTCCTTGCTTTTTCAAGCAGCCATTTTCGTTCAATCAAAATAATACCGCTGTTAAGTTCAGCTATCATATTCTCAAGTCCTTTTTTATCATTAAAGGTGAAATGAAGCAGTTTAGTATAATATTTATAAAAATTTTGCTGTCTTTTTAATCTATCTTCCGAGATACTTTCTTTGCTTGAATTTATAAATTTTTTACATGATTCAACCAGGTATTCCGCCTGCTCAAAATAAGAAAGCTCATAATATAACATTAGCATTAAATTGCGTATAATTATTTTATACGGGGTGTGAACGATAGACTTTATTGAATTTAATAAATCAAGTGACTTTTTAAATTCACCCTTTGCAAATTCAAGCCTGGCAGTTGTATAAGTAAGCACAACTCCATTATTATCCGGAGGCAGCTCATGTTCATATTTGCTTATAAAATTTTCAGCCCATTCAAAATCTTTAAGTGCTATTGCCGTATGGGCAATATTTCCAAACAGCAGCGGGTCAAAATATAAATGAGATTTAAGCTTGTAAAAATTTTTTTCAATGGCAAGCTTGTAAATCTCAAATTTGTGTTCAAGAAATTCTTTTTCCCCCCTTGTGGCTTTATCTGTAACAAATTGCTGCAATATTGTGATAAGTGACCATTTTTTATCATGTTCAATTTTATCAATCTCCGAAAACAGCATATCCTTCAGCTTATAAAAGTAATCTGCTTCTCCATCCTTTAAAAGCATCAATTCAAACAGATGAATTCCTAAATTAGGGTTTTTTATATAATCGTTCTCGTTATTCTTCAAAAACTCAATTATATTCTCTCCAAGCTTGTCAGTAAATTCGAAGGGGTGTGATTTTCTCCAGACAGCTACGGCTCTGTGAACAGAGAGAAGTTTCTCCAGATAATAAAAAGAAAGCGAATCAATTATTTCCTGTAGTTCTTCTTTTTTATGGTCAAGAAGATTTTTATTTTTAAAATGTGTCCATGCAGTATATTCAAGTTTAAGAGCATTAAATAAATACCTGTAATAATAATGCTTTATTTCATTTTCATTTTTTGTACTTTCAATTTCTTTTTCTGTTTCTTTCAGCAGTTTGAATAACTGTTTTTCAAGCTTTCTTTTATTAAGCTCTTCGCATATCATTAGTTTTTCAAGTGACGGCTTATTATTCAGGTTCATCTGGAAAAGGAATTTTTCGCTTAGCTCTGTCAGAATATGAATGATCGTTTTCATAAAACTTTCACTGAATTCAGTCTTTCCGAAAATTTCTTTATACGCAGTTTCTTTATTCAGCTTGTTTGATTCAAAATCCGGGTAATATTTTTTTAAGTAATCATAAAGCTTCATGGCAGCCTGATTTTTGTTGAAGAATGGTGAATGGACAAATTCGCCAAATTCCCTTATTTCCTTTTGGCTGAATGATTTTAATGTATTAATTAATGTTAGCTTATGCATTTACAGCAAAATTACCATTTTTTTCAACTAATTAAAATTGAAAAATTATCTTTTTGGTTAAATTTTACATAATTTTACCCTCTGATATTCTTTGATTTATCAACTTTCCTAAATTTAATTCCTTCTAAGTACTTTTTAATCTTACTTTATATCCGTTTTTACTAAATATTGCTCAATTTTACATATCATACCTGTAATCAGCCACTGATGACATTATGGTACCTTCAACTTTCAAAAAAAAGTTTACTTTACTTGCCTCATATAAAACAATTAAGTTTGTATCGAAATAAACAAATAACAGCAATTAAAGAAATGAAATATTCAAAATTACAACCGCCAACCGAATTTTATGCCACAAAAGGTGATGATACAGGAGAAATTAAGCTCCAGTGGGATTCAGTCAACGGAGCATCAAAATATTTAGTGCAAAAATCAAGCAATAACAGCAAAAAAAACTGGAATCATGTAGATATAGTAACAGAATCATGCTGCACGGTTACCGGTTTAAGACCCAGCAGAAAATATGCATTCAGAGTAGCAGCCATTAACGGAAGCGGGCAAAGCAGTTGGAGCAAAGAAATTGAAAAGAAATTTAAGCAATAATATTAATCATTAACTAATAACAATACTAAAATGAAAAAACATATTTTATTTGCGGTACTTTCGGTTTTATTTATTTTGTCGCCCAGAGAAAGCGCTCTTTCTCAGTGGTTACAAACCAATGGACCTTTTGGAAGTTCCGTAACTAGCTTTAACGTATCGGGTACAACTCTTTTTTTTACTTCTTCTGTTGGCGGCATCTTTCGTTCTACTAACAACGGGGCAAACTGGACTGCGGTTAACTCAGGATTGACCGAAAACCATATCAGAAAAATTGCTGTTTTGGGTTCAACACTGTTTGCTGGTTCTTACACTAAAGGAGTCTTTCGTTCTACCGATAATGGTTCAAGCTGGTCTGAATCAAACTCAGGTTTGACTAATAAAAGTGTATATGAATTGATTGTTTCGGGTTCAAACCTGTTTGCAGGAACATACGGAGGCGGAGTCTTTCTATCTACCAACAACGGCGCAAACTGGACTGCCGTCAATTCGGGACTGACTAATAATAATGTTTATGCATTGATTGTTTCGGGTTCTAACCTGTTTGCAGGCACTAGTGGAGCCGGAGTTTTTCGTTCTACTAATAATGGTTCAACTTGGACACCCGTAAATTCAGGTTTAACCAACACGGTTGTTTATACTTTTACTGTCTCAGGTGTAAATTTGTTTGCAGGTACTTCCGGGGGAGGTATTTTCCGATCAACCAACAACGGAGCTAACTGGACATTTGTCAGTGAAGATATAAATTTCACAAGCATCAGCGCGCTTGCCGTATCCGGCTCGTATATTTTTGCAGGCTGCCATATCGGAGTTTTCCGCTCCAGTAATAATGGCACAAATTGGACAGACGTTAGTTTAGGACTGCCTTTCAAAAACGTTTGGTCTTTTGGTTTCGATATTTCCGGAAGTCTATTAGCAGGTACAGGCGGCTCAGGAATTTTCAGGACTACTAATAATGGCGGAGGATGGTATAATCTCAACAACGGTATGATTAACACTAAAATCAGGAGTTTTGCAGTTTCCGGCTCCTATATTTTTGCAGCTACAGATGCAGCAGGAGTTTTCAGGTCAGACAACAACGGTTTAACTTGGATAGGTGCTAATTCCGGTTTGACACAATATAGTGTACAAGCTTTGATTGTTTCGGGCGGTAACCTTTTTGCAGGTACTTTCGGGAGCGGTGTCTTTCTATCTACTAATAACGGCGTAACCTGGAGCTCCGCTAGCTCCGGTTTAACCAACAATAATGTTTCATCATTAGCCCTTTCCGGCGCAAATCTTTATGCAGGTACCTATGGAGGTGTGTTTCGCTCCACTAACAACGGCGCAAACTGGACAGCCGTCAGTTCAGGACTCCCAAATAGTCCTATCGGCACATTGCTGATTTCCGGTACAAATCTCTTTGCAGGTACTTTGGGAGAAGGTATCTTTCTATCCACAAATAATGGTGCAAACTGGACTGCCGTGAACTCTGGACTAACTGATAATATAATCTACTCGCTTGCTGCTTCCGGTTCGAATTTGTTTGCAGGTACTTACGGAGACGGTATTTTTCGTTCCAGTAATAACGGCGCAAACTGGGTTGCAGCAGGTTCAGGTTTGCCCGTTAGTTCTTGTTTCGGATTACTTAATTCTGATAATAATCTGTTTGTAGGTACTAGTAAAGGAGTCTATGTATCAAGCAACAATGGCGCAAACTGGACTGCATTCAACACTAGTATGACGAATATAGGTGTTTTATCTCTTACTGTTTCGGGAACGAATCTATTTGCCGGATCTATCGATAATGGTGTATGGAAACGCTCAACGACGGAGATAGGCATAAACATAATATCTAACGAAATTCCTTCAAGCTTCAATATTAGCCAAAACTATCCAAACCCGTTTAATCCAACTACCAATATAAATTTCAGCATTCCAAAATCAGGGCATGTAAAGCTTGTTGTGTATGATATAATGGGAAAAATTGTAGAAGAACTTGTCAACGGTAATTACACCGCAGGAACATATAAGGTAGATTTTGACGCATCAGGGCTTTCAAGCGGTACTTATTTTTACAAAATCACCGCAGGTGAATTCACTTCTGTGAAGAAAATGACTTTAGTAAAATAATTAATTTTTAGCAGAGTTCTTATCAAAGAACTCTGCCGGATTTTTTCTAATAAAATTTTAAATATACAATAACCAATTAAAAACTAAAATGAAAAAAACAATCTTAGCACTAACAATCTTAATCTGCACTTTTTTACAAGCAACTGCATTTGCTCAATGGGATCCGATAGTACGGCTTTCTGATAATGCCGCTTTATCATATACAACTGAAGGAGTAAATTGCATTGCCTCAAGCGGACCCAGTACTCATGTGATTTGGCAGGATGAACGGGGCGGTAACTGGGAGATTTATTACAGACGCTCAACAAACGGAGGAACAGCATGGGAAGTTGAAAGACGCTTTACCAATAACTCGGGTGCATCCTACGACCCTTCGATATGTGTTTCAGGTTCTAATGTACACGTTGTATGGTATGATAACCATCAGGGAGTTCCTGATATTTACTACAGACGCTCAACAGACGGAGGCGCTAACTTTCAGCCGGAAGTGAGAATTTCAAACAATGCAGAAGATTCATACCGTCCTACAATAACCACATCAGGATCGTATGTACATGTTACATGGACAGATGAACGTGACGGGAACGAAGAAATATACTACAAACGCTCCACTGATAATGGTGCAACCTGGGGTGCAGAAACAAGGTTAACAAATAATTCAGCTGTATCAATAGAAAATTCTGTCTCTGCATCCGGTTCAAGTGTATATGTTGTTTGGAGAGATGCCCGCGATGGAAACTTTGAGATTTATTTCAAACAATCCAGCGATAACGGAGCAACCTGGGGATCGGATACAAGATTAACCAATAACCCAAGTCATTCAACATATCCATCTATATCTGTATCAGGCGTTAATGTTCATATAGTATGGAGAGAATTCCGTGACGGAAACGATGAAATATACTATAAAAACTCACTCAATGGAGGAACAAACTGGGGAACTGATACACGGTTAACTAATAATGCTTCTCAATCTTATTCACCTGTCATTAATGCTCAAAGTTCACTTCTGCATGTTGTATGGACTGATAATCGTGAAGGGAACTGGGAAATTTACTACAAACGCTCCACCAATAATGGCTCAAGCTGGGGATCGGATGAAAGATTAACAAATCATGTGGCTTCTTCTGGTTCTCCGTCTACATCAGCTTCCGGTACGGCTCTGCATGTTGTGTTTGTTGATGGAATATATGGTAACGAAGAAATAGTCTATCTGCGTAATCCTACCGGTAACTTTGTGGGGATAGAGCATATTAGCTCTGAAATACCAAACGGGTTTTCTATTGAGCAAAATTATCCAAATCCGTTTAATCCAACAACCAATATAAATTTCAGCATTCCCAAGTCAGCTTACGTAAAGCTTGTTGTATATGATATGATGGGAAGGGTTGCTGCAGAGCTTGTAAATGGTAATTACAGCGCAGGAACATATAAGGTAGATTTTGAGGCATCAAAGCTTTCAAGCGGTACTTATTTTTACAAAATCACCGCAGGTGAATTTACTTCTGTAAAGAAAATGACTTTGGTAAAATAATTATTTATGGCAGGGTTCTTAATTTGAAACGCTCTGCCATAACTTTACAAACACTTTAGAAAATAATAAAAATGAAAGCAAAATTTATATTCATACTTAACTTCTTATTGTTGACTTTTAGCGTTCATCCCGGTGTTTCGCAAACATTGTTGACAGATGATTTCAGCTATCCTGTTATGCCAAACATTGCAGGCATGAATGGCTGGGTACAGGGATTGACCTGGAATCCTTCCAGTACAATTCCTGTAATAAGCCCGGGTTTAACATTTACAGGTTTTGCAGGCTCGGGAATCGGAAATTGTGTCCTTATCAGAAATGATTCGGCATTAGGCACTTGTGTAAGAAAGGATTTTACACAAACCTCAGCAGGTAATTTGTATATGGCTTGTATGCTTAGAGTTGATAGCCTTACAGCTGCAGCTAATGAAGATTTTGTGATTTGTCTTGATGCAGCAGGCTCAACAACATCTATGAGAAATCTTCTGTTCGTAAAAAAATATAATTCATCATCATTTTTTCTGGGTGTTAGAAAAACTAACACAACTACATATTCCCCTGAATTATACAATAAAAATCAGACCTATCTTGTAGTAACAAAATACAAATTTATTACCGGAAGCACGACCAATGATTCAGTTTCATTGTTTGTAATACCCGGTACAATACCGGTAAACGAACCTCAGCCTGCCCAGGTGATTGCAGCAGGTGATGATGCTGAAAACCTTGGTCAGATTTATCTTAATAATCATGCTTTCGGACAATCCGGTAACGCATTAATAAAGTCTTCTGTTAAAATTGACGGAATAAGAATAACAAGAAGCTGGGGTGAGGCTGTATTTATAGGAATTAACATTATCTCAACAGAAATTCCCTCTTCATTTGACTTAAGCCAAAACTATCCAAATCCATTTAATCCTGTAACCAACATTAATTTCAGTATTCCGAAATCAGGGTATGTGAAGCTTGTTGTTTATGATATGATGGGAAGGGTTGCTGCAGAGCTTGTAAATGGTAACTACAGCGCAGGGACATATAAAGTAGATTTTGACGCATCGAAGCTTTCAAGCGGTACTTATTTCTATAAAATTAACACCGATGAATTCACTTTGGTGAAGAAAATGACGCTTGTAAAATAATAACCGAATTATTAAGTTGCAGTGTACTTCACTGCAGCCTCTGATTAAAAAATATTTCTCAAATTAAAGAACTTTCTAATAAAACAGGAAGGGCCAACAAATATATTTTTCAAAAAGAAATCAACATCAATTACAACGCATCTATTATAGAGGGATTCATTGTTTCCTGCATCAGATAACTTTTGAATAATAAATAAGAATAAATAGTATCCCCAAAAAGTCTCACACTTTAAATGGTCTTATCTGTTAAACGGGCATTTATATTACTGAATGAAATGCAAATAAGCGGGAATTTACTTCCTTTTTTTTAATTTCACTCACTACAAGTATCAAGTATTGAATAAGCAGGTAATTCGGGATAATAAATGCTTAAAGAGAAAAAAATAATAGTAGTGATGCCTGCTTATAATGCAGAAAACACACTTGAGAAAACTTTTTCAGAACTGCCCTTTGATATAATTGATGAAATTGTTCTGGTAGATGATGACAGCAGCGATAAAACAATAAGTATCGGAAAAAAACTCGGGATCAGGCACATATTAAAACATGAAAAGAACAAAGGTTACGGGGCTAATCAGAAAACATGCTATGCAAAAGCTTTAGAACTTGGCGCTGACATAATTGTTATGTTACATCCTGACTACCAGTACACTCCTCTGCTTATAACACCAATGGTAACTATCATTGCAAGCGGTCTTTATCCAGTTGTTTTTGCCTCCAGAATACTGGGAAATGGAGCGCTTAAAGGAGGTATGCCGGTTTACAAATATATATCTAACCGTATTCTAACCCTTTTTCAAAATCTTATTATGGGCCAGAAACTTTCAGAATACCACACAGGCTTCAGGGCATATTCATCTGATGTTTTAAAGAAGATAAAGTTTGAACAGAACTCAGATGATTTTGTTTTTGATAATCAGGTGATTGCGCAAATATTTGATAGAGATTACGAAATTGCAGAAGTAACCTGTCCTGCTAAGTATTTTCCCGGGGCGTCATCAATAAATTTCAGCAGAAGCCTTAAATATGGATTGGGTGTAGTGATAACTTCGTTGAGATACTTCCTGCATAAATCCGGATTGTTGAAATGGAGGTTACTTAGGTAAGCAAGAACAGGTTATATATAATTATTCTAACCATTTCATCTTTATCCTTATTCCTTCCGTTTCTTGGTTCAACACATCTATTCGATTGGGATGAGATTAATTTTGCGGAATCTGCAAGAGAAATGCTTGTTACCGGAAACTTTGCTGAGGTACAGATCAATTATGAACCATTCATTGAAAAACCTCCGTTATTTATCTGGGTCCAGGCATTAAGCATGAAGGTTTTTGGAGTCAATGAATTTGCTGCCAGGTTTCCAAACACAATAATTGGTTTTATCTCCCTGCTCACCTTCTATTTCATGGGAAGGAAAATGTATAATGTGCGCTTTGGTTTCATTTGGGCATTATGCTATTTTGGTTCTATTCTTCCCAACCTGTATTTTAAATCAGGCATTATAGACCCCCTCTTTAATTATTTTATATTTAATTCGGTTTTTTGGATTTTTTATTCGATAAGATCTACGGATAAACCTACCCTCTGTATATTCCTTGCAGGTTTATCTACAGGTCTGGCAATTCTTACTAAAGGACCTCTTGGATTAGTTTTAGTAATACTGACAGTATTAGGGTATTGGGTATTAAGAAGATTCAGAAAAATCATATCCCTGAAAAATCTTTTCATTTTTTTTCTCACGGCTTTCCTTGTAAGCTCTGTTTGGTATATAATAATAGTATCCAAAAACGGATTCGGATTCTTGCTTGAATTCATTCAGTACCAGCTAAGAATATTTTCAACATCAGATGCAGGACACGGACAGCCATTCTATTATCATTTTTTGGTAATCGCAATAGGTTGCTTTCCTATATCCATCTTAGCAATAAAGAAACTTGTACCATCGGGACTATTTAAGGCGGCCGGGAGCGCATCAAAAGATGGCAAAACTTCTGAGCTTATCAACTGGATGCAAATATTATTCTGGGTAGTTATGATATTATTTTCAATCTCTGTTACAAAGATCGTACATTATTCTTCTTTAGCTTATTTTCCACTTTCTTTTCTAGCTGCAATGTATTTGAATGAACTTTTGGAAAAAAAACAACATATCAGCAGGCTGATGTTTGTCTTCTTGATCATTTCAGGTAGTGTTCTCTCGCTTTTGATAGCCCTATTACCGGTAATATTTTACTACAAAGATCATATCTATAGTTATATCCGTGATCCGTTTGCAGTAGCATGTCTGAATACACCTGTAGAGTGGAGTGGTTATGAATTCCTGATCGGTATAATTTACTTTGCTGCATTAATATATGCTCTTTATCAAATTCGCTTTGCTAATGTATTACGCGGATCATATTTCTTGTTTTTTTCAACTGCAATAACCTTATTTTTCTTTCTAATTATAGTTGCCCCAAAAATAGAGAACTATTCACAAGGTCCTGCAATCGGGTTTTATGAAAAATACTCCGGGCAGGATGTGTATATGACTTCGTATGGGTATAAGAGTTACGCACAATATTTCTATTTCAAAAAACCGCAGGGTCAGGATCAAAATTCGAGAGATATTAAATGGCTGCTGGAAGGAAATATTGATAAACCGGTTTATTTTGTTACAAAGTCAACTGATATTGAAAAACTAAGAAACTTTCAGGGTATAGATTTCATTGAACAAAAAGGCGGTTATGCCTTGTTCTATCGCCCGAGATAATTGCACTCCTTTTTCAGATTTGCTTCCTGGTACCAATAAAAAAAGCGATCAAATTGACCGCTTTTGAGTAAACAATTTTAAATCATTATTTCAGTTTTGCACTGTATAAAATCTTTTCCATTGTTGCATTATTCTTTTCGAAGTTTGCAGTGGGAGTGAAGACATACAGGATATAATTTCCTTTGCCCCCATTTTCAACAGCAGACATAACATACATCATCATATCTGTACCGTCAATTTTTCCTCTTGCTGCAGTTATATAACCTTCCATGTTTCCTTCTCCATAAGCAAAAGCTTCTCCATCCGGTTCAAATTCAAAATCTGCAAGTGCAAGCCCTAACAATTCATCGGAGGTGATTTGATCATTTGAAAATATAACGAAAGTTGTACCCATTGTTTTGTCTTCACTCACAGCAGTAAACTTTGTTTCTGTATCAGAAGAGATCGTCCAGTTAGATGGTGCACTGAATGTGAACTTTCCGTCTTTAGAAACAAGCTCTGTCCAGTCGGCTGGAACGTCTGATTTAAGTTCTTTCTTCGGAGCATCGGATTTCTTAAATTCTTTCTTCTTCTTGTCGACCTCTTTTTTATCAGTCGTTTCTGTTTTTGTATCAGTCTTGGTGTCAGTCTTGGAATCAGTTTTTACATCTTTTTTGCTGCCACAGCCTGCAAAGGAAAATGCAATAATAATCAGAATAGCGAAAAATGTGCTCAGGTTTTGTTTTCTCATGATACCTTTCATTGAATTAATTTAGAAGTACCGCTAATATAAGTCTAAGACTATCAGAAAGCAAATTCGCAGAACGAACTTATTTGTAGGAAAATTCCTACGTCATGTTATCGCTGAAATTCGGAATATAGGATTGATCAAATTTCAATATCTTAAACTTATCCGTACTATGGTCCGGAGTTGAAATCCGATATCACAATTTTCTTATCTTCCAGGTCCTTAATATTCTCATGATTTATTTTATTATGTGCATTAACTTCAATTTTACAAATATAATTACTTCAAGCGACTTGTTTACGCAAAAACAAAACCGACTATCTATCGCTAAATCCACTAACTGAATACACTAATATAGATATTATTAACTTCACTTGATTTTGTGAAATTCAAGAGTATATTTGAACATTCACAAAATATTAGAGGATATTTCTAAATGAAATTCATTTCGTTTTCTGTTTTTATTGTTGTAATTGCAGTCTTATTCTTCCAGGCTTGTGACTCTGCCACAGATAGTAAATCTACCGGCGTCGCTACTCCGGTTCTTGTTCAGCCATCGGATACAGCAACTAACGTATCCCTGAGCCCGGTCTTCAAATGGACCGGAAATGCGGATAAGCTTTTGATAAGCACTAATGCCAATTTTGATAATCCTCGCCAGGAGAATGTATCCGGAAATGAGTTTACATTGCCGGCTCCCCCATTGAGTGCTCAACAGACTTATTTCTGGAAGGCGGGAGCTACTTCAGGCTCTACCGTCTATTGGTCAACAATGATTTGGAGATTTAGAACCGGGAATTGAAAATTCTAAAAAAAAAATATTATGTTTAAACTATTTAAACATAATATTTGATTTGTGCATTTCTTTTATCACTTCATTGCGCGTTTTTATGTGTTATTTTAGTATAATAGCATACCAACAGACCGCATAAATACACTTCTCAAAACGGTGCCTACCTGGGACAAAAATACAATTAAAATTAGTGAGGCGTACAATGTATTTCTTTCTGGTTTTAGTCGTTATCATACTGGTTACAGTTAATTATTACGTATCGGAGTACAAAAAAAGAGCGATAAGTGCAGGAGAAGCTGATTTATCACTTACCGAAAAAAACATTTTACCGTTTTGCAGAACCTGTAAAATATGTGCCGGAACTTCTTTCATATTAATGTTAGTATCAGGAATAATGCTTATTTTAGTTCCTGCTCTAACAGGTAATTCAAATTGGAGCTTCCTGATCTTTGATAAGGGAAAATGGATAAATGTGCATTTGTTTCTGGTTGTTGTTTTCTTTCTTAGTTTTGGTTTCCATACGTATATTCACTGGAATTGGTTCAAAGCGGCGCTCAGCAGAAAAAGAATTAAACCCATTTAATTAACGGCTGATAAACAAATATTCTGGATTTTTTACAGACCAATGCATTCCTGAATAAGAGGGATGCATTTTTTTATAACTGCGTTCTAAAGTTCTTTCTTAAGAATATTGATATCATCTATTATTCTTTCAATCTCAAGAGGAAGCGTGCCGTTGTAAACACCCCTCAAGTGTCCTTTTTTATCAACAAGCAAAATGTGTTCGGTATGCAGAAACTCAGTTGAATCACTGTTAAATCCCGCTTCTTCTTCAGCAAAATAGGATTTCCGTGCCAATTCATAAATTTCCTTTGTACTGCCCGTAACCAAATGCCACTTCCTGCCACTTATGTTAAATGCCTTTTCATAGTTCTTCAGGTTTGATACTGAATCAACCCATGGCATTACGCTATACGAAATAAGCTGAACTTCATTATCTTTGTTAAACTTTTCCTGCACTTTCAACAGGTTCTTGGTCATTGTTGGGCAAATACCCGGGCATGTAGTAAAGAAAAAATTTGCAAGATAGATCTTTCCGCTCAGTGATTTATCAGTAACGATCTCCCCATCCTGAGAGGTAAAACTAAATGAGGCAACTTTATGAATACTCTCTGATTCATTTCCATTCAGCCAATGGGGTGTAAAATCCGGGCTGTTGTAATATGGCAGCTCGCTCACATGTTCTTTTGAACAATTAGCCGTTATTGTACACAATATTATTATTAATATTTTAATTTTCAATTTCATCTTTAACTGATCTGCAGTTTTTAACTCCTGTTAGCCCGTATTTCCTGTTATTCTTTGCAACATAATTGGCCTGGATACTTCCATCAGGAAACCATGCCTTTTGAGGTCCATCTTCATGTCCTTTGGTGTAATTGAAGTCGTTGAAGAGCATTCCGGATTCATTCCACATCTTAAAATTACCATCAAACACATCATTTTTAAAATGATAAACAAATTTCTGCTTTCCTGAAGGCCACCAGCCTTTATGCTCTCCTTCTTTATTTCCGTTTTCATAGTATCTTTCCTCACTCAGCATTCCCCCGGCGTAGAAAATTGACTGGTTACCGCTTAGTTTGCCCGATACATATTCACTCATTCTTGCCGTATCATTGCTGCCATACAGATTAACTAATTTTCCTGTAAACAATAATGAATCTTTGTACAGCAATCTATTTTTTACATTGAGGCTTTTGTCATTGCCATCCATGGTCAAATATTCAGTTGAGCCAGTAACAGGTCTGTTTTCTGTACAGCCGCAGAAGAACATTAAGAATAATAATATGATCAGTTGAGTTCTCATTTTTAAGTTCTAATATGAAACAGTTCCGGGTGTTCCATAGAATCCGTCTCCGTTCAAGTATGGTGATTCTGTTGTAAAGTGATAATGATAAATGCCTTCAGGATAATCTTCTTTGATTCCAAAATGACCATGATAGCTATCCAGATCAGAATTTGTTACTACATCTCCCCCTTCACCGGGTCCATACACAGGAAATCCATCGAGTAAAAAGCCCATTAAAGCAGAGTCACCCTTTAAGGCCGTTAAATAAGATGGTTCAACATGATAGTGATACTGTCCGGCCTGCTGAGGATGCCCGCCGTATTGCTCAAATGAATTTATTTCACTAGTAAGCGGCTGGCCCATTGCTGCATATTGATTAAAAAATGCTACACCGTTAATCGAGACTCCGATCGGTCCGCCGGGAGTAGATGGATGGCTTGTATTTACAGCAGGATTAAGCGGGATCTTGTAAGTCATACTGAATTCAGAGATCCGGTTTGGATTTAGAACAAAATTTGGATTAGGTCCGTTATATGCCTCATAAAGTGTACTTGACCATTGAGTACCAAGGTAGTATGGGCTCTTATGCTCAGGTCTGCCATTACTCTTAATTACAACGTAATCGCCTTCCACATAAAGATCATTAGCTCCGTAAATTTTTCTGTAAACGTCAGGTACATCTGAGCTGGTAGTAGTATTTGTCACAGTTTCCTGGCTGCAATTCAAAGCCGAGAATACTATCGTGCAAATTAAGGATACAATTAGTGATGCAAGAATTTTCGCTTTCATATCGCTGCTCCTGTTTGATTATGTTACTGGTTTAGACGACATGAGCAGAAAAAACTTGCGGCAGGAAATGAAATTATTTTCAGGGTTTTGGCGGTTTAAAGGAACCGGCTATTTCATCAATAAATCTGTTAAATAACTCTTTTTGATCATTATTGCAAATATCACGAAGTTTTTCGAAATGACTGAACGTTGCCCTATCAAGCTGTTTCTGATTCATTGCAATTTGTTCCAGCAATGCGCTTGCTTTGGCCGTATCTGCTACGGGATTCTTAAGCAGTCCGAAATATTCATCATGTAGTTTTCTTGAGTTGAACTGAATGGAATCAACCTGATTTCTGTGCTCTTTTTTCAGGTCTTCAAATTTTCCGATCTGATCGGTATTCAATTTCAGCCTGTTTATTATCAGCTCATCGGGTCTGCCCTGCTCTTTCTTATCCGGCCGTCTCATATCAGGACCTCTTTCTAACATCTCAGGCGGCGGGGGCGGGTTCAATCCCATAAGCACATAACCAAGAGTGAATAAATTGAGGACAAAAAGTATAATGATGGTGAGTATTAAAAATCTGTCTTTCTGCATAGCTTTATTTCGATAATATTTCCAAATATGGATTTTGCTGTGAAGGGATCACTTCGGAAGCAGTATTTGTTTGGATTGAAGAGTTTTTCGGGACTATTGAGTACATTATGGTAGAATAATTCAATGCGATCAGTAGAAGTATTGAAAGGAAGGCAAAAGCAGCTTTCCTCAATGGAATAATTTCCTTCAACTTCTCTCCTGATTTGATCCTGCTTAAAATTTTCGAATACATAAACGGGTTTGCCTCTGCCCTGTTCAAAAAATCTGCAGATTCAATTGTATCGTTGACCCATTCTTCCTTGTTCTTTCTTAGATTATTCATTTTTATATACCTTTAGACGCTTTTTTATAAGAAAACTTGCGGTTTATAAATTACTATAAATCATCATAATACCTGCTTAGATTTTTCTTCAGATTTTGCTTTGCCCTGAAAAGAAGCGACTCAACAGATGAAACGCTCAATTTCATCACTTTAGATATTTCAACATAGCTGAGGCCTTCGATCTTTGAAAGTATAAATGCGGTTTTCTGGTTTTCGGGCAATTTTTCCAGGGCTTTGAATAGATGAGCACTTTGCTCCTTTTTTTCTAGCTCTGTTCCGGGATGAACAAAATCCGTTGCATCAAACTTCTGCTCGCCGGTTTGGGGATTAAACAAATTTGTAATCACTGCAAATCTTTTCTTCCTTTTTGTGTACCTGATGAAGTCCAAAGATTTGTTTACAGTAATCCTGTAGATCCAAGTGCTTAAGCTTGAATCACCTTTATATTTTTCTATAGATCTGAACGCTTCAAAGAAAACATCCTGCGTCAGCTCTTCGGCATCCTCAGCGTTCTGAACATAACTGATTGCAGTATTAAAGACCTTATCCTTATAAATATTAAAGAGGTGTTCCAGCGAATTGGATTCACCTCTTCTTAACCCTTCAACCAGTAAATTTTCTTCCAATTGACCTTCAGGAATTTTGTTTTCCCGCTATCAGGAAATTGCTTTCCTGAACATTACTTTCCCGTTTTTCTGATTATCAAGAACATTAGGCTTCATCCTATCCCAGTTAGTAATGATCTCATTGTTATCGTTCTTAACCAAAGTGAATAACAAATCACCTTTTTTGTAAATTTCAAAAACATTTTCCGCTCCGTATTTATTGAAATAGAACGCAGCGTTCTTATCGCTTGCCTTGACTTCTGCTTCAATTCTGGTCATGGTCTGGAATCCATCAATCTGTATAATTGCAGTTAATGTTTTATCATCTACTGCCTTTACATCCACTACATAGTTCCATGATTGCGCTCCCTGTCCCGTAACATTCTTTGCAGATTCCTCGAAAGAGTACTGGCCGGCCCACTGTTTTACAATTGCATTCATATCCTGAGTTCCGCCCGTGGTCTCTTCCGGCTTAACGTTCTGTGTTGAGCTTTGATTCTCGGTATTGATCTTCTGCTCCTGTTTTGAGCATGAAGAAAAAAGGAAAAAGATAACTAAAACAACAACAGTTTTAATATTATTCATTTCATCTCTATTAGATTATTATATACAATTTCTTTTCTTCACTTTGTAGTGCATCAACTGCGTAGATGCCAAATGCTTTTACTCTGGAGTGCATCAACTGTGTTGATGCCAAATGCCTTTACTTTGGAGTGCATCAACTGTGTTGATGCCAAATGCCTTTACTTTGGAGTGCATCAACTGTGTTGATGCCAAATGCCTTTACTTTGGAGTGCATCAACTGTGTTGATGCTTGCATTGACACAGTCAATGCACTCTTAAAAAAAGCTAAAAATCATCATCAATTTTTAGCTTATCAAAAGGATACTTCTTTTTCATATCCATGATATATTCCTGATCAGCTCTAAATCTATCCCCAAAACTACCAAAATTCCACTCTTCCGCATTTTCAACATAGCGATGTTTTACAGGATTATACCAAATATAATTCAATCTTGTATAATATGATTTCTCAAAAGTTAAACATTTATCCCAATAATTGTGCCAAACTTTGGAGTCTTGAGAATCATTATTTACATGTTTATTTATCCAAATAGCTGAATACTTATGAATATTCGCCATCAAATCCGGCAAGTCTTCCGGGCTTCCCGGTGACTCAAGCATTAAATGATAATGATTGTCCAGAATTACCCATTCTTCAAGTTTCCAATCAAAATGATCCACAGACTTCCTGATATAGAAAAGCAACTTTTCCTTTGAATCTTCACTCTTTAACAACTTTCTTCTTAGATATATAGATGCTGTAATAAAATATTTCGCATCAGGCAGAAACAAATGGGGAGGATTATGTTTATATTGCTTTAGATCCAATTCAACAAAATAAATTTTAAAATTAAGTTCAACTTTTTCATCACTCATTCTTGTGCATTTACTGCGTTGATGCAAGCTTCTCCCTTTTGGACTGCATCAACTGCGTTGATGCCAAATGCCTTTACTTTGGAGTGCATCAACTGTGTTGATGCAAGCATTGACACAGTCAATGCACTCCAAAATAAGCTATATTTTAAGTCGCTTTAGAACTTCCTCTTTTCCTAAAACGTACGCAATAAGCCCAAGTTCCGGGCCGTGTTCCTCTCCAGTTAAAGCCAACCTAACAGGCATGAAGAGGTTCTTTCCTTTTACTCCAGTTTCCTTCTGCACTTCGCTCAATAAAGGCTTGAAGTTATCAATTGTGATCTCAAGCAGTGCATCCACTTTTGAGGTCAATGCAGCAAAAACCTGCTTTGAAATTTCATTACATATAATGTCATTCTGTGCATCGCTAAGACTTACAGAGCTATAATATACTTTTGCCTGTTCATAGGCTTCATCCAGCCTGTTGAGATAGTTTTTGATCGCAAACACGACCCGTTTTGTTTTGGCCAGGTCTGAAGTATCAATTCCCCCGCTATTAAGATAAGGTAAAATCAGCTCGGTCAATTCATTAATATCATATTTTTTGATATACTCGCCGTTCATCCAGTTTAGCTTATCAATATTGAACACTGCTCCGGCTGAATTGACTCTTTCAATACTGAATAAATTAATCAGCTCTTCTTTTGAGAAAATTTCTTTCTCTTCGCCTTCCCCGGGATTCCACCCCAAAAGCGCCATGAAATTAAGCAGCGCTTCCCGCAGGTAGCCTTTTTTAAGATAGTCCTCAGTGGCAACATCGCCCTGCCTTTTGCTTAGCTTGGTTTTATCGGGATTAAGAATGAGCGGTACGTGCGCCATTTGCGGTATTTCCCACCCGAAAGCATTGTACAGAATAATATGCTTGGGCACAGAGGTAAGCCATTCCTCACCCCTTATGATATGCGAAATATTCATCAAATGGTCATCAATAACATTTGCCAAATGATAGGTTGGGAATCCATCACCTTTCAAAAGCACCTGGTCATCAACAAGATTTGTATCAATCTTAACATTCCCGCGAATAAGATCAGTAAATCTTATCTCGCTATCAATTGGCACTTTAAGTCTTATTACATACGGTATGCCTGATGCCAGTCTCTCTTTGACTTCGTTATCTGTCAGATTCCTTGCGCGCCTGTCATACATTGTCTGCTTGCCCTGCATTTGCTGAACGCGGCGCATTTCCTCAAGCTCTTCGGCTGATTCAAATGCATAATAAGCGTGCCCGCCAGCAAGAAGCTCATCGCAGTACTTTCTATATAGCTCTAATCTCTGTGACTGGAAATACGGGCCGAACTCACCGCCGGCATCAGGGCCTTCATCATAACTCAGACCCATCTCATTTAGAATATTGATGAGGTTCTCTACAGCACCTTCAACTTTTCTGGATTGATCGGTATCTTCAATTCTTAAGATGAACTTTCCGCCATGATGGTGCGCAAAAAGATAGTTGAACAGTGCAGTTCTGAAACTGCCAAGATGCAAATAGCCCGTTGGTGACGGAGCAAATCGTACGCGTACTTTTTTATTCATTAAGTTATCCAAATATTGTGCTTAGAATGATAAAAATAGTAATAATAGTTGTAAATATTGCTTTAAATTGAATAAAATAACAGGAAAATCAAAACGATAAATTGAATTGAATTATCCTGCATTACATATTATATTTTACAAACTCAAAATAAAATGAAGACCACTCTACATCTCTTATTTACAATCTTAATACTTAGTGGAATACTGTTTTCTCAGGAAGCCTATCAGCCATTATTTAAAATTTATGAAAATGGGCTGTACGGCTATATTAATTCAACAGGGAAGATTATTATACCGCCAAAGTATAAGGGCGCCGGTGAATTTTCAGAAGGTTTGGCGCCGGTAAGAGAAAATGGATACTATGGGTACATTGATATGGAAGGTAAATATGTAATTGATCCGAAATTTGATTATGGAAATAATTTTTCAAATGGTTTTGCAATAATTTATGTAAATAGTAAATCAAACTACATTGATAGATTTGGACGGTCGTTGCTTGCAATTGAATATTTATACCTTTCACCGTTTGAAAATGACAAAGCAATGATATGTACTTTTTCGGGTAAATATGGAATAATAAATAGTGAAGGGAAAGTAATTGTTGATACTAATTACAAAGAAATTTCGAAACTCAGAAATGGATTCTTTGTGGCACAGGATTACAATAACGAATATACCATGATAGATAGTATTGGTAATATTATAGTCCACCCGGGAAGATACAATAAAATCTATGAATTGTATAACGGATTTGCAAAAGTTCTCTGGTATGAAGAAAATATTGAAGGTACCAACAAATGGTCAATGGGATTTATTAATTCGATGGGTGAACTTGTGTATTCAAAAGAAAATGCGCCTGAGTTTAATATTTCTGATTTTGTTTCTGTAGATAGCATTTTCATAGTTTCTGAACATATATGCGAAAAGAATGACAATTCCCAGTGGGATTCAAGAAAGCTTTTTGAAGGACTTATGAATATCAATAGCGAGTTGTTATGTATAGATTCTTCGGGATCATCTTTTCATTTCATAGGAGATAACATTTATATACTGGATTCTGCTGGCATGTATTCGCGTACGGATAATCAGGGAAATAAAGTTGGCCCCAAAACCTTCTGCGATGAAATGGGAAAAAAGAGCATATACTCTGTTTCGGGAAATCAAATATTCGGAATAATTGACACATCACAGAATTTTGTTATTGAGCCATTCTTCGATCTTAAATGCTACCTGAGTATTAGTGAAGGTTGCTTCATATTTGGAAAATACCTTAGGGATGTAAATGGAAATATTCTCTTAAATAGTAATCGGGAATATGTAAGCAAGTGGGGCATAGGAAGCTATGACGGAACTGTAATTCGTGAAGCGCTCTTTGATGAAGCTGATTGGGGAGGGTTTATAAATGGTTTGTTGCTTGTTAAAGATAACGATAAACCTGCTTATATTGATAAAAAAGGAAATCGAATATGGATTCAGAGTAATAACAGTTATGGTACCCCTGAATCATTAAATGTGGATTTTCGAATTCAAACTAAGTATTCAGATAATTTTTGGGGCTGGCGACCAATTATTTCAAAGCCAATTGATGAACAATTTGATGATTTTTTAGAAGAGTCTGGCCATACCGAAGAAAGTATCACACTCCTGTTAAATAACGAAAAGACATTATTTAGATACAAGTTTGATGGAATAACTATGTACATAATTAACAATTCCGATAGTAACATAGCTGTTCCTACGGTTGACGGTGAATTCTATCTTGTATTTCAGGCAATAGATAAAGATGGAATTTGGAAACAAATTGAATCTTATCCAAGCAGCTTTTGTGGCAATAGTTATGTCAATACATACATTTCAGCAAAACGTTACTACAAATATTCTGTCCCGAAATATTATGGAGAAATAAGGACAAAAATTAGAGCTGTATTATCGGTAAAAGGGAGGAAAAACACTGAAGTTAAAATTTATAGTAACGAAATTAATGGCTCTGTTAATCCTGCCCAATTTTGGAGAGAATTACCAATTTTTACCCCAACCAGTTTCCTTGAAAGTAAAATGATAGATTAAAAACTATATGTTAAACTCCACCACCCGTTTCTCTGACCGCGTTGATAACTACATTAAATACCGTCCACACTATCCAATTGAGGTAATTGATTATCTGAAATCAGAAAACATTCTGAGGGATGATTCCATTATTGCAGATATCGGCTCCGGTACGGGAATATCAACTGAGCTGTTTCTAAGGAATGGTAATACTGTTTACGGAGTTGAACCGAATAAAGAAATGCGCGAAGCTGCCGAAAGACTTCTTGCCGGTTACGGTAATTTTGCAAGTATTACCGGAACAGCAGAAGACTCAACTTTAAGCAGTAATAGTATAGATGTAATTACCGCAGGACAGGCATTCCACTGGTTTGATGCTGAGAAAACAAAGATAGAGTTCAGAAGAATTCTGAAGACCGACGGGAATATCGTGTTGATGTGGAATGTGAAGAAAATGGGCACAAATGAATTCATGAATGAATACGAGAAGCTTTTATTAAAGTATTGCCCGGAATTCCCGGAGGTAAGGCATGAAAAAATGAGCGATGATGAAGTGATAAGCATGTTCTTTAAGTATAGATTGAAAATATTCCCTAATTACCAGATGCTTGATCTTGAAGGTTTCAAAGGCAGGCTGCTTTCTTCATCTTATGCGCCTACTGAAACTGACCCCAATTTCGAACCAATGTTAGCCGGGATGAAAGGCATCTTTGTAAAATTCAACGAAAACGGAAAAATTAAGTTTGAGTATGATACAAAAATTTACACAGGCTCGCTCTGAAAATAGAAACATAATCCTCCCACAATTGTTATATTTGTAGCAGATATAACTAAAGAAAGGAATTATGTTTAAAAGAGCACTATTTTCAACGTTTTTTGCGGTTTTTTTCCTTATTCTGGCAATCAGCTTTTCATCATGTGATGCGGACACAATTATTAATAATGTAGTAAGCAATGAAGTTACTGCAAAAGACAGGCTTGCTGCGGCTATTACTCAGGCAAAAACTGATCATGGCGATTCAACCAACCTTGTGCTGATATTCGGTAAGAATGTTAATGCAGGCGGCAAAACGGAGCTATCGGCATTGACGGCAATCACAAATCCGGATTCGATCGGCGCTTGGCTGTACCTTTTCAAAGCGCCAAGTGATACATCGCTTAGAATTTATACACCAAATCCCCTGCCTACAGCAAACGGGGTTATAGAGCTCACTGCCTTTTTTGATATTAATACAATTATTGGATTAATTCAGGATACTTCGGCACAGAATATTATTTCAGGGGCGCTGGATGTGATCATTAACTCAAATGTAAAAATTACAACTTCAACAGGTAACCTGCTTGATAGCCCGACGGGTCTTGACCTGGCAAATAATACAAATCCGATAATAAAATTTAATGAAAATTATGTGCCAGATACAAGCTCGCTTAACGGCAATGCTTTCTTCTCAAGCGGAACTAACCAAAGCAGGAATATGATACTTATTCCGGCTGCAGGTACATTAAACTTGCCTGTTTACATTACACAACTAACTGGTTTTCCAGCTGACTTGTGGATAGTAAATTACAGCAAGACAAATGCAACATTACAGACTGAGAACCTGATATTAGGTACAGTTGTGGAATCAAGCCAGCTAATGGGAATTCCTTTCCTTGGATTAACAAGCAAAGTAATAAACATTTCAAAGTATGTAACCAATTAATAAATAAGGATTTCATTTCAAAACGAAGAGGGGCATTTACCCCTCTTCGTTTTTGAATTATTTTACCAGTCCTTCAATGGCGGATGTAAAAAGTAATTTCTCTATTTTATCAGCATCATTTTTTTTGTTTCAGAAAAGTATTCCGTTTCCAGCCTGTAGAAATATACACCTGTTGATAATTGCGATGCGTCAATATCAACCCTGTATGTCCCCGCTTTCAGCTCACCATTTACAAGGGTTGCAGCCTCGCGTCCCTGGATGTCATAAACAATAAGTTTCGCTTTTGATAATTTTGCAATTTGAAATACTATTTTAGAATTAGGGTTAAATGGGTTAGGATAGTTTTGTGAAAGAGAAAATCCTTTTGGAATTTCTGTGCTTATCTGAACAATCCCGACTGAAGAAATATATGTTAAATACAGGCTCCATGCTTTTAGTGTTCCCGTATTGCCTGATATACGGTCATAAATTTTCAGTATCCAGCTTCCGGAATGGTTCGCGCTGTTAAAAGCGGAAAGCGGCTTTGATGGCTTAAAGCTTCCTGTAAACGGAGGTGTTCCGTTAGCTATCGGTGTTGAAGCAGAGTCATTTAAAAGCGTTCCGATAAAGTTATCGCCTGTACCTCCAGCCTGATATATCAACGTATCTGTAATTCCATCATGTATGAGATAGAACTCAAGATCACTTATATTTGGATGTATTACCGTATCAATAGTAACGTTAACATCTACGAGTGTGTAAGCGGGATTATCATTTGAAACGCTGATTGTATCAAAAGCGCTGCCAGGGTCGGGTATCAGAAGATTTAGATTATTTCTGGCAAAAATCTGTGAGTTCTGGTAACCCTGTGAATATTTTAGTAACAAATGGTCCCAATAATTGTAACTTAAGCTTCCACCGATATATACATTATAATTCTTATCAATTTCTATTGATGAACCACTGCTATAGGGAGTAGATTCAGGATAATTTTGTAACCACCTCAAATTTCCGTTTTGGTCATACTTAACCACGCCTATTTTACTCGTACCGCCGCTCGCATTCATATCACCGCATAAATAAACATTGTTAGAATCATCTATATCTAGATCCTGCACATAATCATGACCGGTACTAATATATCTTCTGTTCCAAAGCAAAGTTCCGGCTGTATCATATTTAAGTAGCATCATATCTCTTGTTCCTGAGCTATCAAAAGTACATCCCGCATAAAGTTTGTTATTTTTATCCATATTAAATAGTTCAAACATTCCGCTGCTAACGTAGATAAGTCCAGTATTGCTGAATAATTTTGTCCACAACAAATTTCCGTTACGGTTGTATTTCAATGTTACCATACTTACCGATCCCGAAGCTGCTGTATTTGTACCTGTAACGTAAACAGAATTGGAGCCATTTTCCAGTAATATTCCAACAGGATAATCAGCTTTTAGATCGGGGCCTGCATAAAACATAGTATCAACAAAGGTGCAAATATTGTTGCTGTCTCTATACATTATCCCTACAATATCTGAATTGTTGCTGCCCCAATCAATAGTTCCTGCTACGGCAATTCTATCATTAGTATTATCCTGGTTAACTTTTATGTCAACGGCGTAATCATGCCATTTGTCAAAAGTTTTTATCCATTGCATTTGCCCGTTACTTGAAAGTTTTATCGTAACAATATCCTTACCCGAACCAAATTGTCCGTTATAAATTGTTCCTGTTACATATAGTCTATCATTTATTACTGATAATGCCAGCTTCTTGCCTTCATTTGTTCCGAGTTGGTCACTTCCCCTGTACCTGTAATCCCATTGCTGAACTCCGGTATTGTTATATTTTACTACTAATAGGTCCGGGGCGGAGGGATTTGTAATACCGCTTAGGCCGGTAATATATATATTTCCCTGCCTGTCTAAAATAATGTCACGCGGCAAATTATAGCCGCTGCTGCCATAACTGCTTGACCAGATTAGAAGACCTGTTGGTGAGTATTTTTGAGTTACGATACTTGAATTTCCTGCTGTATGATAAACATTCCCCACGGTATAAACGTAACCCAATGTATCGGTAACAATTTTGGCAATACGTTCTTCACTTGAATTTCCCGTCCCGTAGGTTTTTGCCCATTGGAAAACTACAGGCTGAGAGAATAAAATAGTGCTTATAGAGAAATATATAAACAGTAATACAATTAGCTTATTCATTTTAATCTCCTTTAAATTGATTTGATATATTTTGTTAAAAATGATTTTATGTTCTTCACGGCAGAATTAATTATCTTTATATAAGTTTCATTTAATTCTTCCTTAGTCATATCCAGGTATTTGCATATACATTCATCAGTGTAATCCAGTCTCAAAAGTATGCAAACACTTAGTTCACACTCGCTTATTCCTCTTAATTCTCTTGAAATATATTTGCTGAATACAGGATCAAGGCTCTCAATGATAGAATATACGATAGCTCTCTGGCATTTGTGTATTTTTTTATTAAGATTATTGGACTTAATATTTTTGCCGTTTTTCATAACGCAGCTAATTTGCAAATTGAAAATCAGGCATTCAATATGTAAATTTTGTTTGAGTACTTATTGAGTAGGGCAATATGTATTAGAAGTAATTGGTCGAACCGTTAGTTCAAATAGAGTTGATAAATTCTGTAAGAGACCTGCCTTTAGGGAGACGAAGCTTGAAGATTATCCTGTGTCTGTGATTTTGTACTGTGCGGTTTGAAATGTACAGAAGTTTCGCAATTTCCTTTGATGAAAGGTTTATTTTTATTAATGAACAAATCTTCAGCTCAACCGGTGAAAGTGTCGGATATTTTTTGGAGATTTTGCTTATAAATCCCAAATTTGCAGAATTGAGGTTTTTCTCAAAGCTTATTATATCATCGTTCAACCGGCTGCCGGTTTCTATTTTTTTCAGGAAACCACCCAGATCGTGCTTTCCTGACTTATCTATATTCATGTTTTTTACAAAACCACTTACATTGATCATAACATTCTTCACAAATTCATTCTTCTGCAGCAAGTAGCTTGCCATCATATTTAGCTCCCGGTTTTTTGTGTCAAGCTCGCGCTTTAGTTCAAGTGACCTTAAACGGTGTATTTCAGATTCATTTTCAGCCTGCTCTTTTTCAAAAATAACTTTCATGTTCTTAAGCCTTGTTTCTGATTCTGTATTTATATATCTGGTGTAATCTTCGTGATATTTCTTAAAATGGGAATAAGCTTTTCCGAATTTACCCTGCGACTCATACGTTTCCAGAAGAAGATCATTAATATCCTTAAAATATATCCGTGATTTGATTCTTTTCGATATGCTCAGCGCCTTTAATAAAAATTTCTCGGCTTCTAAATAATTCTTTGTCTTTTTATAGACTCTTGCGATGCTAAGATAGCTACATGCTTCAAATTCAGGATTGTTGCACTCATGGCACAATTTTACTGCTTTGTTCAAAAATTCAATAGCATTTTCAAAATTATTCAGTTCAGTATAAGCACAGCCTATATTAACAAGGGAAATGATTTGAGTAGACTTATTATTGACTTCCTTCCTGATCTCATAGCCTTTGTTAAAATATTCTAAAGCTTTGATAAAGTCCTTTTTCTTAAATAAGATCTCCCCGATATTACTGTAACAGTCTGCTGTCCCATTATTGAACTTATTCTGTTGCCTGACTTTCAGGCTCTTCTTATAAAATTTAATCGAACTATCGTACTCATTAATATCCCTGTAAATAATCCCGATATTATTCAGAACATTACCTTCCAGGCATGGATCTTTGATTGACCTGTTGATCTTTAGGCTTGCGTTGAAATATTCCAGGGCTTTTGTAACATCCCCCTGGTACCTGTAAACATTTCCAAGATTATTCAAAGCATCGGCTTCACTTAAAAGGCTTCCAATCCTTCTGCTGATCAATAGGCTGTCTTCATAATTTTTTATTGCATTTTCATAATTACTGTTGTAATACTCACACATACCAATGCTTCTATAAGCTTCAGATCTTACATATTCATATGAGTGTTTCCCTTTAATCTTAAGAATTTTTTTAAAAACTGCACCTGCTTTGTCAAAAGTCCCAACTCTTAGATAGGACCATCCCAAATACAAAAAGACATTTATCTTTCTGCCGTCTGTTTCTTGTTTCAAAACGGTACTTAATTGTGAATGACAAAATTGAACACATTGCTTTGGATCCTTACGGAATAGTTCAATTGCTTTCTTCTCTATTTGCGGAAAATTCCTGTTATGTTTGAAAACCGGATTCATTGCCAAAATTAAGGGATATTGAATAAAATAAAAAGCGGAATAGGAAAGCCTAACCCGCTATTTTTAAAACTTTTGAATTATTTTTACTTCACCAAGTGCAATGATTAATCGGCCTGCCCGGCACAGCCATGGATTTCTGATAAAGTAACTTATGTTACTTTATCAGCACCATTTTTTTGGTTGAAGAGAAATCACTAGCAATAAGTTTAAAGAAATATACTCCGCTTGAAAGCGATGATGCATCCAGATCATAATCATAGCTTCCGGCATTCAGATTCTCATTGACAGCAACTTTTACTTCTTTTCCAAGAATATCAAATATGCTGAGCTTAATAAATGTAGATCTCGGAATATCAAATTTGATCTTTGTTACCGGGTTAAAAGGATTCGGATAATTCTGGAACAGCGAGAACTTTTTTGGTATTCCTGTACCGTTCTGAGAAATGCCTATCATAGAATCGGTATAATTAACTACCCTGAAGTTATCAAAATAAAAACCGTCTCCCGGGACACCGGCATCAGTAACATAATTAAATCTGAATTTAACTCGCTGTCCGATATAGGCATTCAAATTGATCCTTTCGTAGATCCATGACTGAACTCCATGATACGACGGCTGTCCGCCGACAGTACCTGTGAATCTTCCGGATAGATTTGTCCAGCTTGAACCGAAATTCGTGCTGATCTGAACTCTTGTATAATCAAAACCAATCTCAGTTGCCCATTTTGCCATGAATTCAAGCCTTGGATTCATTGCTCCGATAAGGTTTATCGTATCGTTTAAAGTGAAGAAATTGTTTGTGTTATCTTTAGAGTTTCCGTACCTGGAGTCTGCAAATGAATGCCCTTCTGACCAATATCCGACGAATGTTGTATCCCATTGGGTCTGGCTTCCGCTTTTAGTCCACCTTGAAGTTCCGTTTTCGGCATTATCTGAAAACAAAATGCCTGTACCACCCACAATTACAGAAATTGTATCAAGAGAAGTCTCGATATTTTCCTGCTTTGTACTAACGATGAGCTTTATCTCATCCATATACACTGCGCTGCCCAAGAGCTTAAATGTGAAAGGAGAAGTATTGTACTTCATCTGCCTTGCAGCAATGCTTCCATAATTAATATTTGAATTTATGGATGCAATATTAGGATATGAAGTTGTAATACTCACCGCAACATTATCTGAAGGTTTTGAAAGCCCTTTATTTCTGATACCAACCTGAAGTTTTAAGGTATCATTTGCTAAAACGTAACCGCTGCCTAAAAGATTATAATTCTGGAAACGCGCATAAGCGCCTCCTACCCAGCTTAAATATTTATAACTGGAGAGCATCTTATTTGCTTCGGGGATTATTTCTGACTGGTTTGGCCAGAATCCGCTGCCGCCAACTTCCGGTGTCCAGCAGTATGTACCGTTCACCTTATGCATCCAGTCTCTTGTTGTTCCGCTGGAATAGTAATCCAGCATTTCGATAACTGTCCCATAGGTGAAGTCATTGCCGGAAGCAAAGTCACCCGAAAAATCGGAATAAATCTCATACGCTAAAGCCGTATCAGTGTAACTGAGCGTATTCAAGTATCTTCCGGCAACTGAGTGAACCGAAAAACCGATCTTAGGCAATATAGAGGAACAAAGAGTCTTAATCGCTTGTGTTTCCGGCTCTGAACCTGCCGAAGGGCCGCGGTAAGTATCACTGCTTGGAGTTCCGCTTGAGCCGTTGTTATTACCCCAGCCATAATCATAGTTCCGGTTCAGGTCAACTCCAAAACTTCCGCCGTTGTTTCTTCTGTTCTTCCGCCACGATCCGCCGCCACTTGGATTTGTTGTTTGATTGTAAACGTATCCATCAGGATTCACCACAGGCACAAAGTAAATTTCCCTGTTATTCACAAGATAAGTTGCCTCAGGATCAATATTGTAATTATCAAGCAGCCAGTACATAAAGTACATTGTACCTGCCATAGACTGAGGCTCTCTTGCATGAGTTAGAGCCTCAAAATAAATTGCCGGCTCTGTTGCGGATTCATTCACATCCGGATTATCGGATATTTTCGCGCTCCAAATTGTTCTGCTATCCGTACTTAATCCACGGTTCTGTTTCGCCGTGATAAGATTAGGGTACTGCAGGCGCATTGAATCAAGTTTCTGAACAACCTCAGTATAAGTATAGTATCCTCCCATGCTTCCATAGCTGAAAGACATGACATTATCACTGCGTTTTATCTCTTCGCTTCTTTGCATTTCAATATTAGTCGGCAGCGGTCTGTTCTTATAATACTCATCCATATCGGGGATCTCTACGAAATAATGTATTCCTGTCTTATCCAGCCTGTTCAGCTCATCGCTGTTAATCACAACTGATATACCTTCTTTGAAACTACCCTGGTAATGGTCAAGTGTAATATCGTTTTGCTGAAGAACACTTATATCTGCATTTGAATTTAGATGGATGATAACTTTACTGTAAGTTAACCTGCCTTCATTATTGCTAGAAAAGAAAATGAATTTTACGCTCAGGGCAAAGAGTAAAACAGATAAAAGGCTTAATATTGCTTTAAATTTCATAATATTTGATTTTTGGACTATTTATGCAATATAATTGAATATCAAATTAAAAAATAAGTAGATATTTTTGAAGTATGTTTTTGAATAAAATCGGAATATTATGAAAGAAATGAAAATCAAGATCAAGAAAGCAGAAAAGCGTGATTTTCCAAGAGTAATTGAACTCCTGAAAGAGCTTGCTGAATACGAAAAACTGGTACCGCCTGATGATAAAGCGGTAAAAAGGCTGTATAAAGCGGCATTCAAAAAGAAACCATTTATTAAGATGCTGGTTGCCAAACAGGATAAGGAAATTGTTGGTTATGCAATATATTTTCACTCATATTCTACCTTCCTTGCCAAAGACACCTTTTTCC
>JAIOIK010000075.1 GCA_019912545.1 Ignavibacteria bacterium
CGGGCTCTACCCCCTCTAACTCCCCCTGATAGGTGGAGAATGACATTCTGGAAAGTTTCGAAATTTGGGCGCAATAGCAATATTCCAAGTCCAGAAAGTGAAAAAATGCCTCCACAAACTGGAATTCCAGCGTCTGAAAACCAGGGGATTGTTCTTGAGTGTTCACTTATTATTGATCCTCTGTATTTTGCAGTGAATTGAATATCCTTTTTTAATGAGCTATTTTTGTACTTATATGAATGAAATCAAAGAAATTACTGATCTGAATCAAATTTCAGATACGAAAATACCTGAAAAATCAGAGCTTCCCGTTTCAATGCCCGTTGTACCGTTAAGGGATATTGTCATTTATCCTTATATGATGTACCCTATACTTGCCGGCAGAGAAAGCACTATCAGCGCCATAAATTATTCGCTTGAGCGCGAAAAATATGTAATGCTTGTTACACAAAAGGATTCCAGGACTGAAGATGCCGGCCCTGAAAACCTTTTTGAATATGGCACTGTAGCAAAAATACTGCAGGTCATAAAGCTCCCAAATAATCTCATCAAAGTATTGGTTGATGGAATTGCGCAGGCGAAAATTACAGCTATCAGCCATGATAAATTTCTCACGGCTGAAATTGAGTATATTTTTCCCAAAATAGAAGAATCTACCGAGCTTACTGCTTTGATAAGGCAGGCTACAAAACTGTTCTATGATTATGTTGCAAATAACCGCGCAGTTGCGCAGGAATCATTAACCGCTTACGATAACATCAAAGAGCCTGATAGAAAACTCTATTACATCGCTTCAACAATTCTTGTTTCTGTTCAAAGGAAGCAAAGGCTCCTTGAAATTAATACTCTTTTGGGTCAGTATTTTGAGCTAATCGATATACTGAGTTCAGAGCTGGAAATATTTAAGGTTGAAAAAGATATCGAAACGAAGATTAACCAAAGCATGCAGAAGAACCAGCGCAAGTTCATTGTGCAGGAACAGATAAGAATTCTGCAGGAAGAACTGAACGATGAAGATGAAACGGATCCTGATTTCGTTAAGCTCAAAGACGGGATTCAAAAATCCAAGATGCCTAAGGATGTCAAAGAAAAGGCGATGGAGGAGTTTCAAAAGCTGAAAAAGATCCCGCCTATGTCACCCGAGGCAACTGTCTCAAGGAATTTCCTTGACTGGATGATAAGCGTGCCATGGAGTGTTTATACAAATGATAACCTTGATATAGAACATGCCAAAGAAATTCTTGATGAAGATCACTTCGGGCTTGAAAAACCCAAAGAAAGAATTCTGGAGCATATTGCAATACTGAATAATATCCAGAGCAAAAACAAGAGAAGGAACAAAGGAAAAAAACCCAAAGAGAGTCTCAAAGCAAGAGCGCAGATACTCTGCCTCGTCGGGCCTCCCGGAGTTGGTAAAACCTCCCTGGGTAAATCCATAGCAAGGGCTTTAGACAGAAAATTTGTAAGGATATCTCTTGGCGGCGTGCGCGACGAAGCCGAAATAAGAGGGCACAGAAGAACTTACATTGGTTCAATGCCGGGCAAGATAATTCAATCAATGCGCAAAGCAGGGACTTCAAACCCCGTAATACTCATGGACGAGATAGATAAGATGGGAATGGATTTCCGCGGCGATCCGGCAAGTGCGCTGCTGGAAGCGCTTGACCCTGAACAGAACAATACCTTTAATGATCATTATCTTGATGTTGATTATGATCTTTCAAGAGTACTTTTCATAACTACGGCAAATGTTCAGTTCCAGATACCGCTTCCGCTGCAGGACAGGATGGAAATCATCCAGATGCCGGGCTACCTTGAGCATGAAAAACTTGAAATAGCAAAGCGTCATATAATTCCAAAACTTCTCATTGAGCACGGCTTAAGCACAAGCGAAGTTGAAATTCCGGATGCTTCATTGCATAAGATAATTGTGGAATACACAAGAGAAGCGGGTGTAAGAAATCTTGAACGGGAAATTGCTTCGCTTATGAGGAAGATCACCAAAGAAATTGTCCTTGCTAAAGCAAAGTTAAATGGTTCTGCTAAGCTGAACGGTTCAGCAAAGTACAAGAAGGTTGATAAAGTACTGAAAGTAAATGCTGAGCTTATTGAAAAATATCTTGGCGTTCCTAAGTTTAAAGAGAAGCAGGCCGATAAGGAAGATAAAGTAGGTTCTGCCGTAGGGCTTGCATGGACATCAATGGGCGGTGATATTCTTGATATTGAAGTAAGCGTTATGCCGGGCAAAGAAAAATTAACACTTACCGGTCAGCTTGGAGATGTGATGAAAGAATCAGCATTTGCAGGATTCACATTTATCAGGTCAAACGCTGCGAAGTTCGGGCTGCCGAAGAATTTTTTCAGTAATAAAGAGATACATGTTCACATTCCCGAAGGCGCTATTCCGAAAGACGGCCCGTCAGCAGGCATCACAATGGCAATTGCAATGATATCAGCTTTGACAGGCAATCCAACCAGAAGTGATGTTGCTATGACAGGCGAAATTACTTTAAGAGGGGAGATCCTTCCAATAGGCGGACTGAACGAGAAACTCCTTGCAGCTCAAAGAAGCGGCATCAAGACAGTTTTGATCCCGAAAGAAAATGAAAAAGATCTCAAGGAAATCTCAGATAAAATTAAAAAAGGATTAAGCATAATTCCCGTTGAGAAGCTTGATGACTCGGTGAAACATATTTTCAAAAAGAAGTTCACGAAGAAAAAGTAAAATTGCTAATTTGCACAAACCAAAAAAGCGGCATTGGCCGCTTTTTTGGTTGTTGACAATAACTTTTACTAAGGTAACTTATACCGCTGTTCTTTTACTCCGAAGAAGTAGCTTATCCCTACGCTTGCGCTGAAATATGCAAATTGTTTCCAGCCTGCAAACTGAATAGGATCAAACGTTGCATTATCATTCAATCCAACTGTTGTTGATGGAGGGGAAGCATTTGGATCTTCAACAGGCTCTTCAGACTTTTTCAATAATAGGTTTGCGTGAGTAAACCTTAATCCGGCATTCAGACCGAAATTTTTATCGAAAGCATATTCTAATCCAAAAAATGCCTGGTAACCGATCCTCAAACTGTTCTTTATTTTAATATCTACCCTGTTATTATCAGGATTGATGAGCTCAGATTTTCCCGAAATTAAACTAATAAGCGGGTTTGCACCAAAGTAGTACTTTACTTTATGAGTTGGTGTGAAATTATATTCAATTCCTATACCGCCATTGAACGAGTTGTAATAGACTTTTCCTTCTTCGGTATTCTTTGCAAAGATATCGCTCTGGAATCTATCGAAACCTGCAATTACATCCAGCCAGAAATTCCCTTTTTTGCCAAGCGGCAGTTTGCCGATAAGATTGAAACCAAACCCATGCCTGGCGCTGTAGTTTTTACCTTCGCTGAAATCATTCCTGCTATAGCCGCCGTTATGGCTGGTGAGCTCCATTGCGCCCGAATTATAACCGGCATTGAAATGAAGGATAAACTTAGGCAGAGTGCGGACCGTAACAATCCTTATCGTTTTGGATTTATTAATAACCGTTGTATCATACTTTATGGTAATTGAAGTATCCTGAGAATGAAGGCTGCTGCCGATGAACAGCGCTATAAGCATTATCACAATGCAGGAATATTTATGAATTGATCTCTTCATTACTTTTTATTCTTCATCCCGAAATAGAAATTAAATCCGGCATAGAATGAGCTGTATAAAAATTGTTTCCAGCCCGCATATGGTATAACGTCTCCCGATGTGATCTTTTCATCATTTAAACTGGTTTCTGAAAGATTTGACGAAGCCTTTGACTCCCGGCCAATTATATTAGCATGTACAATCTTGTACCCGAGATTGACTCCAACCTTATCATTTAAGGCATACTCAAAACCGAGATTAAGTGCAGCGCCAAATCTTATAGAATTCTTTATCTTCAAATTGAAATCAGTTGTATCTGTGCTTAATACTGCTTCACCACTGATAAAATTTGCAATCAGATCAAACCCAACATATGGTTTGAATTTCCTATCAGGAGTAAAATTATTTTCAATACCCAGGGCGGCTGATATTACATTATATGTAACCTTTCCCTCGGGTGATGCTGCGATGACAAAATTACTCTGAAACCTGTTAAATCCGCCGGTTACGTTTAATCTTACATTGCCCTGTTTATGCAAAGCTATTTTACCGGTCAGGTTTGCACCGTATCCATATCTTGTCCCAAAGTTGCTGCCGTTAACAAATTCGTTTTTTCTGAAAAAAGTATTTTCATTACCGGCAAGATCCATATGCCCTATGTTGTAATTGAAACTAAGCTGTAATGTTAAGAAGGAAGGTTTGCCCGGTTTTACCATGTTTATGATGCGGGAATTTGCATGCATGCTGTATGAGGTATCTTTGGAAGAGACAGGGTTCACATCGCTATCCTGTCCCATAATTAATGGGGTATATACAAGAACGAACAGGAATATGTAGAAGTAATTTCTTATCATTAAGATATTCTAATATTATTTCTTTCTTGTAATAACAAAAGCATCATGGTAGCCTTTGGTTTTGGCAAATTCCATATATTTTATTGCCTCAGCCCGGTTTGTATAACTGCCTATTCGTATTTTATATAATCCGCCGGTCTGGTCATAATATACGCCGTCACCAAGCGTTTGTTTAGCCCTTGCAAGAAATCTATCAAAATTTGAAGGAATTGAAAATGCTCCGATTTGAACTATATAAATGTAAGAGTCTTTTGTGAGATCTGTCTTGTCTTCCTTTATCTTGTCATCCTTAAGTGTGACTTTCCGAATAGTATCGGCTTTTACAGTTTTTTCGGTATAATCAACTTTATACTCATCAACATCATACTCTCCCGAACTGCAGCCGTTAAGCAAAACTGCAATTGTAGAAACAATGAATAACAGATATAACTTAACGAATTTCAGCATATTTTTCTAAATCAATATAACTTATAATCTTAAAAAAAACAAGACTTGTAAAGAGATAATTTAAGAAGAAACTGTAATTCATTAAAGAATATAGTGGTTAAGGATTTATAAAATTGCTGTCAAAAAAAAGGTCAACCAAAATTATGATAATTCCGGTTAACCTATTAGTATAAAAAATTTAATTTAATTTATACCTTTTCTCTTTTACACCAAAGTAAAAATTTACACCTGCTAGTATAGAATAGAAAGAAAAGCTCTTATTTCGTGCACCGGCGAATTTCAGGTTAGGATCAGCCTTATCCCTAAGCTTAAACTCAGTATCTGTGTTTGTACCTGTTGCATCTTTCAGGAAAGCATTTGCATTAATTATCCTTACCCCGATATTCAGGCCAAAGTTTTCATTTACAAGATATTCAGACCCAACCATCAATCCATATCCCATTCGGAAACTGTTTGAGACTTTGTAACTTTCATCATATGGGGTCCCGCCCCTGTTTTCGAACCATACTTTCACATCGCCATTGATCATACTTGCGTTAATCTCTCCACCCATATAGATCTTAAACTTGTGAGCGGGTGTGAAATTGTATTCAAGTCCAAGTCCCCCTGTAAAACAATTATAATTTGCTTTTCCATTATCTGCCACAGTTGTTTTACTGCCGAAAGTATACGACAGCAGCCTGTTATAGGTCAAAGACTGAGTGAACCTAACGCTTCCTCTTTCATTCAAAGTTATTTTTGAAAGAACGCTTGCCCCATATCCCTTATCAGCTCCAAACGATTCGCCGTCGTAAACTGTTCTTGACTGGTAATCATCATTGTATGCGCCGGAAAGTTCAAGTACTGACTGGTTATAATCAATATTAAACTGCAAAGTGTAAGTAGGTGTACTCCTAACAATCATATACCTTTTAGTCTGAGTGACCTGGGTGAAAAGCTGTGATGAAAACAACATCATCAGGATGACACCCACAAATAATTTATTCACAATATTTCTTTTCATATGATTGGTATTATTTTTTGAACTGGTAAACTATATCTTTCACACCAAAATAGAAGTTCATTCCCAGGTAAAAGGATGTAAAAATAAAATTTTTAAACCCGCCGAATTCAATTTCGCCCGTATCATCTTTTTTATCCCTTAAGGGCACTTCGTTCGGGTCACTGCTGGTTTTTGTCTGTTTGAGAACCTGATTTGAGTTTGTAAGCTTTATGCCAAAGTTAGCGCCGATATTATTATTGAACATATATTCAAGCCCGCCGTAGATCTTATAACCTATCCTGAACGAATTCGTAATTGTTACAACACGGGTGCTGTTGTTTGTCTGACTGATCATGTTTGCTTTACCTGAGATCATGTTTCCGGTTATTTCTGCTGCAACAAATGGCTTCAATCTAAACGTTGGGTTGAATGAATTCTCTATTCCCGCTCCAAAGCTGAACACATTGTAGCTGACATCACCAAATTTGGATGTTGAGGCAAGGAAGCCGCTTTCAAAACGGTCAAATCCGCCTGAGATATTGAGTCTTACATTTCCTTTCTTATGAAGTGGTATTTTTCCAATGATCATAATGCCGTAACCATTTTTTACTCCAAAGTTCAAACCATGTGAAAACTGAAGCGAATCGAAATTATTCTGGAAGTTGGAAGATAGCTCTGCCATTCCGAGATTTAGTCCGCCGGAAAGCTGCAATGTAAATTTAGGGGGAGTCTGTATTTTGTAAAAGTTCTTTAATTTAGCACCGGTTGATTGGAATTTGGTCGAATCCTTGTAATCGCCTTGTTCTATATTGTACGATCCCGATCCGCAGCCTGCCAGGTAAGGCAAAATAATAAATAATAATGCTATATAGAAATGTCCTAATTTCATAGCTTGCATATTCCCTACTAAATTTTCTTAAGAAGTATAAATTACTCTATAATGATAGTGCTGATTCTATAGATTTATATGTAAATTATTTATAAAAAAACTTAAATTCAAGTAATAATAATCACTTATTTTCCTGCTTCAAGTATGTGATCTCAACCAAAAATGAGTCTGTGAAGCCTAATTCTTTGATTTTCATAAGTAATTCCAATGCTTCTGATTTTACTGCAAATGTACCAAGCCTTACTTTATACAAACCATCTGTTTCCTTAAACGTAACATCATCTCCGCCTATTCTTTCTTTTGCATTACGGGTAAATTTTGTTGCATTTTCTTCATCATTAAACGCGCCGATCTGGATAACATAATTTCTTGAAATTACTGTTTTTTCATTGAACTTATTCTCTGGGGGCTTAATATCTTCTTTGATCTCTGTAACGGGAGGTTTAGTTTCTTCTTTGATCTCTACAGGTTCTTCAACCTCTATTATCTCGTATGTAGGGGAATTACATCCTGAATACACCAGAATTGCAACACCTAATAATGCAAATCTCTTCAGTATATTTTTCATGGTTTCTTCCCTTTTACTATGTTAAAAATAATTTTAATTGTCTTTAAATTCAAGTTTGTTATTTGACTGCCACCACGGGTAAATTATGCTAAATGTTATGACTAATCAATACTGCGATAAAGTGAGTTTAATGGATGAAATCAACAAATCCGAAGCTTCCCTAAACAGAACTGACCAATATCAGGGAGACACTTGAGCTAAGTTCGGTTTCACAGGTATTAATAAATTTCCACAGCATACTTAAAAAGCAGGTTAATCAAGATCTTCCCTTTCTTGAATAATGTACAATGTCGTAGATTCTTCAAAGACGGGAGATTTACAGCAAAAATTAATTTCTTTTATTTCAAATCACAGTTAGTTAATTTGCATACTATTGCGGTACAGTATTATCTTAATCCCAAAACTAAAGGAGAATAAATGTCTTTACTTGTTGTCGGATCACTTGCGCTTGATACAATTGAAACACCGTTCGGAAAAGCTGAAAGAACACTGGGAGGCTCTGCGACTTTCATTTCAGTTGCTGCATCTTATTTTGTACAGCCTGTGAGGCTGGTTGGAGTTGTTGGAGGTGATTTTCCAAAGAAAGAGCTTGAGTATTTTGAAGAACGCGAGATTGATCTTGAAGGGCTTCAGATAATAGAAGAAGGCAAAACTTTCCACTGGCACGGTAAGTATGATTACGACCTTAATTCGCGCGAAAGCCTGGTTACAGAGCTGAATGTATTCGCAGATTTTGATCCCGTTGTGCCTGAGAGTTTTAAGAAAAGCCGCTACCTGTGCCTTGGGAACATTAATCCGGAGCTTCAGAAGAAAGTATTCCAGCAGATGGAAAACCCTAAACTCATTGTTGCGGATACTATGAATTTTTGGATATCCGGCAAAAAAGATGCTCTAATAGATGTTCTTAAACATATTAATGTTTTCATTATTAATGATTCTGAAGCAAGAGAACTCTCAGAAGAAGCTAACCTTTTCAAAGCAGCAAAGAAGATCCAGAGTTTCGGGCCTAAGATAGTTATTATAAAAAAAGGCGAACATGGCGCACTATTATTTTACGAAAATGAGCTGTTCAGCGCGCCGGCATATCCCCTTGAATCGATATACGATCCGACCGGAGCTGGTGATAGCTTTGCAGGAGGATTCATAGGCTACATAGCAAAAACAGATGATATTTCATTCGAAAATATGAAGCGCGCCGTGATTTTCGGAAGTACAATTGCTTCGTTCTGTGTAGAAAAATTTTCTCTTGAAGGTACGCGCGATCTTTCTCATATTCAAATTAAAGACAGGTTCAACGAATTCACAAGGTTCTCCGCTTTTGAGCCGTCGGAACTTTAAGTATGATAGATAAGCTTGAATATACAAATAAACACGAGCTTATTTTTCTCGACCAGTCGCTTCTGCCTTTAAAAGAAAAATACCTAAAGACCAAAAATTATAAAGATATTGTTGAAGCAATAAAAGCGCTTCGCATAAGAGGAGCGCCGTTAATTGGCATTGCCGCAGCTTACGGAGTTGTAATGGGGGTACACCACTATAATACCGAAAACAGGAAAAACTTCCAGATACATTTTTATAAAGTAATCGAGAGCTTCAGGAATTCCAGGCCTACTGCAAGAAATTTGTTTTACGCTCTTGAGAGGATGACTAAAGTCTTCGAAGAGAATCTGGAAGCAGAGTTTAATGATTTAGAAGATCTTCTGCTGAGGGAAGCTGACGCAATATTTGATGAAGATGTGGAAATGTGCAACCGCATTGGAGTAAACGGTGCAGATCTTCTTGGAGAGAAATCAACCGTACTAACCCATTGCAACGCTGGTGAGCTTGCTACAGGCGGAATAGGCACAGCGCTTGGAATTATTTACACTGCAAAGAAACAGGGCAAGGATGTTCTTGTTTACGCTGATGAGACCCGTCCCTTGCTTCAAGGTGCCAGACTCACAACATATGAGCTTGGGGCTAACGGGATTGAGCATGATCTTATAATTGATTCAATGGCTGCCAATCTAATGAAAGAACAGCAGATAGATTGTGTTATCATTGGCGCAGATAGGATCGCTTCAAACGGTGATGTTGTTAACAAGGTAGGCAGTTATTCACTTGCAGTTAACTGCGCATTTCATAAAATTCCATTCTATGTTGCCGCACCCGGTACAACAATTGATTTTGATACTGAAACAGGAGATAAGATCGAAATAGAAGAGAGGGATGCAGATGAAATTACTCAGGTCAGAGGAGAAAAAATTACCGGCAGCAATGTTAATGTTATGAACCCCGCATTTGATCTGGTTCCAAATAATCTGGTAACTGCAATTGTTACAGAATATAAAGTACATTACCCGCCGTATAATTTCGGGAGGCTCAAACAAATGTTTCAGTCTTATATTCAGACTCTGCCTTCAAGAAATGATGATGATTAAGTTCCCTTCTTGAGAGGCCTGCCTGCAGCAGGCAGGGGTGGATTCACCGAATGTGAAGACGGGTTGTGTTTTTGGAATGATTATCTTCTTGTAATCTATTTTTCATTCTTGAATAAATATTTATTCACGCACATAATTCAAAATGGCAATTGTAAAAACCGAAGCATTAATCCTGAAGTGTGATAACTATAGAGAGACGAGCAAGATCGTCACTTTCTATTCAAAAACGTATGGGAAGGTAAAGGGAATTGCCAAAGGCGTTAGAAATACAAAGTCAAAATGGGGCGGTGCGCTTCAATCTTTAAGTTATCTCAATATCATACTGTATTTCAAAGAAAACAGGACTTTGCACTTAATCTCCGGCGCGGAATATGTGAATTCTCTCAAGAATATTCACTGTGATCATGAAAAGCTTGAAACCTCCTACAGGATCGTTGAGTTAATAAACAATACGACTGCTGAACGCCAGGAAAACATTGAAATATTCAATTTGCTGATTGATACACTTATTTACTTAGATTGTGCAACTAAAAATTATGTTAATCTGTTATTTAACTTTGAGTTCAAACTGTTAAGATTATTGGGTTTTGCAGTAGATATTGAAGATCTTTTCAAAGAAACTGTTGCAAATCCCGCACAAAATCAATATTTTTACACTTCCCGGCTAAACCCCGGAGAGGTCAAAACCATCAAACTACTATTAGAGGGGAACTTTAATTCGTTGATGAGCCTTAATATTTCCAAATTGCAGGAAAAGGCAATAGATGGTTTCTTTGAGAACTACTTCAAAACTCATTTCGATCACATAGGTTTTTTAAAAACTAAAAAGGTGTTTGATTCAAAGGAGATGTTTATATAGCAGAATTCTTACTTTGTTTTTTTGAGAATTTCAATAAAGAAAGAAATAAGACATAAGGAGAAATAAATGTCAAGAAAATCCATAATAGCAGCAGGATTTGTCGTGCTGCTTTCAATCATCTTCGGTGCAGTATTGATAGCTAACTTCAGCGGCGTAAAAGTCGTAAAGTCTGATAGCCAGATCGAGTTCAACACAACTCCGCCTATCACAGTTAATCCAAATGTAAAAAGCTTAAACGATGCATTCATCGAGATAAGTAAATCTGTTACACCAACCGTGGTGTATATTGAGGTTAAGTCAGGGCCAAAGAATAACGATAACACTCAACAGATCCCGCCTGACGGCAATGATCCGTTCAGGTTCTTTTTCGGACCGGAGGGACAGAATCCGGATCCCGGCCCGCAGATGGGCAGCGGATCTGGCGTTATCATTTCCAAAGACGGCTTTATTGTAACAAATAACCATGTTGTCAAAGGCGCAGGAGATCATGGCATAAAAGTTGTATTGACTGATAAAAGAGAGTATGACGCAAAAGTAATAGGTACTGATGAAAATACCGATCTGGCAGTTATTAAAATAGAAGCCAATGATCTTCCTGTAATGTCACTTGGAAATTCAGATAACATCCAGGTAGGCGAGTGGGTACTTGCAATCGGTAATCCGCTTGGACTTAACTATACAGTAACTGCCGGTATAGTTTCTGCTCTTGGCAGAAATATCGGAGTTAACGGCGGCGGTTATGCAATTGAAAATTTTATTCAGACAGATGCAGCTATCAATCCGGGTAATTCAGGCGGTGCGCTAGTTGATGTAAGCGGTCAGCTTGTTGGTATCAATTCAGCTATAAAAACAAACACAGGATACTACCAGGGGTATGGTTTTGCAATACCTGTTAATATTGTCAAGACTGTTACACAGGAGCTTATAAAATCGGGTAAAGTTGTAAGAGGATATATTGGCGTACAGATACAGACTGTTGACGAAACAATGGCAAAAGGCTTAGGTCTCGATAAATCAAGAGGCGTACTGGTACAGAGCGTACAAAAAGGCGGCGGCGGTGATGAAGCGGGACTCGAAGCGGGCGACGTAATACTCTCTGTTGACGGAAAAGAAGTAAATGCATCAAATGAGCTGCAGGTCATAATTAACAGCAAACGCCCGGGTGATGTTGCTAAGCTTACTGTATTCAGAGACGGCAAGACGATGGAGAAAGATGTGACCTTAAAACCAAGGCTTGATAGCGAAAAAGAGACATCTTTAAACCAGAACGATAAAAAGGACGAAGGAAGTAATAAAGGCGTGTCTTCAACAACCGTAAAATCGCTCGGAATAAGCGTTCAGGATGTTTCTTCATCTGTTAAGGAAAAATTGAATATTTCAGGCGGAGTTGTTGTTACGGAAGTTGATAAGTTCTCTGATTCATTCTTAAGAGGGGTGCAGGAAGGTGTTGTTATTGTTGAAGCTAACAAGAAGAAGATCAATAGCACAAGCGACCTCAATGATGCGCTTAGCGGAAAAAAGGCAGGGGATTCTATCCTGCTTAAGGTTGTTGATAAAAGCGGGACAGAACGCATTATCGCAGTAAAAATACAATAATTGTGATGTTTTAGCGGGGAAATCGCTATATTTTGGCGATTTCCCCAATTTCCAAATATCACGGGTTTCCAGTATGTATTATATTGACATTTTAAACAAATATCTTTAACTTTGTAGGAAGTATTAAAAAGGTAAATGAAAAAAGTTTACGTAGCCATATTATTTAGTCTATTTTTTGTCTTCGGCACTTTAACAGTGAGCGCCGATAATAAAGAACAGCTTATGGATTTCAAGGGTAATCCCGATAAGTTCGAACTCAATCAGAATTATCCCAATCCATTCAATCCATCTACGTTGCTTTCATATAACCTCAAGACAGATGCCAATGTTAAATTAACAGTATTTAACCTTGTCGGACAGTCGGTGCGGATCTTAGTCGATGGCTATCAAACAGCCGGAGAGTACGAAGTTCTATTTGATGCAAATGAGCTTCCCGCGGGCGTTTACCTCTATAAACTACAAGTCGGTGATTATTCCTCTGTAAAGAGGATGACTCTGGTTAAGTAGTTTACTTAATACTTACTTACATTATTTCATAACTTATTCATGGGGGTAGTTCAATTAATGACTAAAATCATTACGCGCTTTGTGTTTACAATTTTTGCAATTTTACTTTCTTCATCAGTTGTCCTTGCACAAAACAATAACTTGTTCGTTATAGATGGTTTCGGAGACCACACACTTCCCGGCTGGTATTCAGGCGGCGATCTTTCAATGAAATACTCTCATTCTTCCGATAATCTCGAAAACGGGTATGGCGTAATTTCTTCTTCAAACAAAACAATTACACCGAACTCCTTCGCAGGGCTTATCAGGAAAGAGTCTAAAATGCAGGTTGCTGAGGATAATATCCTGTCTGTAATGCTCCAGGGCATTAATAACGATATGACAACAACTATCCAGGTATTGTTCGATAAGAATAATGACGGCAAGTATGATGAAGCTACAGATTCAAGGCTTGAATCCAAGCCGCTGAGTCTTAATTTTTCAGGGTGGAAAGAAGTTCATTTTAACATAAATCAAAGCGAGTTTAAGGTAATATCAAAAGGCAATGAAGATGATTTCTCGCTGCTTGAGCAGGAAGCCTTAGGCATCCAGTTCACATTCCAGACAGGAAAAGATTTTACTCCGGGTGCCATTGAAACCGGTGTTGCAATGATAGCCGAGAGATACAGCAAAGAACTGAAGCAGGAAACTGCTCAGACTGAGATGAATTCAGGCGAATCATACTTTAACGCTAAGAATTATCCGAATCCATTCAATCCTGAAACCAAGATCAATTACACATTAAAAAGTGCAACAAACGTTAAGATGACGGTTTATGACCGTCTTGGCCGCGAAGTTGTTGTTCTGGTTGATGAAAGCCAGTCCGAGGGCGAGCATTCAGTTACTTTCAATGCTGCAAACCTTCCTTCAGGCGTTTACTTCTACAGGATAAAAACCAATGAATATGTTGAAGTAAAGAAAATGGTATTTACGAAGTAATGTCATCCTGAGCGTAGCAAAGGATCCATACAGAATCTTCAGATTTTTCAGAAGGCACTCAGTTTGAGTGCCTTTTTGATTTGAAACCGTTGAAACTGTTTTCTGCATTTATTTTATTATTCTCCCCATGACTAAAGTCATGGGCTTATTCACCTCACCCCCGACCCCTCTCCTAAAGGAGAAGGGAGAAAAGCATTAAACCCCTAGCCCACAACTTTAGTTGTGGGAAAAATTGATAGTAATTGCAGCTAAACCACTTCAGTGGTTTCAAAAAAGCAAATTCTTTCCATTGCTCATGAGAATTCTTCCTGTTATTTTTATATTCTAAACTAAAATTAAATTACCACAATGAAGATCCCAATTTACACGGTCGATGCATTTACATCAAAACCTTTCAATGGAAACCCCGCAGCAATCTGCGTTTTAAACGAACCAATTGACGATAGCCTCATGCAAAGTATTGCTTTTGAACTTAATCTCGCCGAAACAGCATTTGTATGCAAAGAAAAAGATAAAGAAGGCTTCAGCCTACGGTGGATGACACCCGTGAGCGAAGTTGATCTTTGCGGCCATGCAACACTTGCTACTTCACACGTTTTGTGGCAAACCGGCATCTGCAAAAAAGACGAAACCATCAGCTACAATACCAGAAGCGGAGTGCTTAAAGCGGATTATTACAATGGAGAGATCGGACTCGATTTCCCTGCGATTCTACAGAAGCAGATTGAATATCCGAAAGAGCTTGTTGATGCAATCGGAGGCATCACTCCAAAATATGTAGGTATGACTAAATGGAATTACCTCATCGAGCTTGAAAGCGAAAGCGATGTGCGGAACCTTAAGCCGAATTTTGATATCATGCTTAAATTACCAGGATGGGGGACTATCATCACTGCAAAGGCTGATGAAGGCAATAAAGAAGGATTTGATTTTGTTTCAAGATTTTTCGCGCCCGAAAAAGGTATACAGGAAGATCCTGTAACCGGTTCTGCTCACTGCGCGCTTGCGCCATACTGGCAGAAGAGGCTGGGCAAGGATTCATTCAAAGCTTTCCAGGCATCAGAGCGCGGCGGAGTGCTTGGCATAAAAGTTGCAGGAGATAGAGTTATGCTTGCCGGAGAAGCGGTGACTGTGATAAGTGGCGAGATAAATGTATAGTTGAATTGCAATTGAGAAAATAAAATTCAGAAGTTATTGCGATTGATCTCGATAATCAAGAAAAATCATTTTTATTTTTTCAATTTTCTTGACACTCACAAAAAAAATTTGTAAGTTTGTAATAACACTAATTAACGGACATTTAATAACTAAACCACGGGGATGAAAACCAGGAAATAATATGACAAACTTCATCACTACATATATGGTGACAATCACATCACCCATTTTCAAAGTTCTCGTGGGAGACGAATGTCCAACGGTTAGCGTTAAACGGAGGTTTAAGGGATAAAACCTCGAATAAATAAGAGTTTAAGCAAACCGCGGACAGATTAAAAATGATGTTCGCGGTTTTTTTTACGCCCCACCCGGCTCTCCGGCCGCGGCGGAGAGCCACCCTCCCCAAAGGTGAGGGTGAAGAATCAAAAAGAAAATTTGATAAGATTGCTTCAGGTACAAAAGTACCGTCGCAAAACAATAATAAAAATGAAAAGTTTAAAAAAATTATTTGAAATTCTCGGAAAGTGGAAATACCAGTATATTTCCGCCGGAGTTCTATTAATCATATCGGTTGGTTTCCGCTTAATGGAGCCGAAAGTTCTGCAAATAGCAGTCGATAAAATAATCAGCATATTCGTTGCAAAACAAAGCCTGCCGGTAAGTGAAAATGACTTTGTCACAAAAAATCTTTACAAACTGCTTCCGGAGCTGAGAATTGAAAATGCGGGAATGATACTTGTTTATCTTGGTATAATATTCCTTGTGATCGCTTTGTTAAGAGGAGTAACAATGCTCACCTCAAGCGCAATTGCAGCATCGTCAACTGAAAAGGCCATGAAGCAGCTAAGGGATAAACTCTTTTCACATCTTCAGCATTTGCCAATGGAATATTTCAGCAAGACGCCAACAGGTGAGCTCATCCAGCGATGCACAGGTGATGTTGAAACACTCAGGAAATTTGCCACAATGCAGGTTACTGAAACAATAAGGCTTGGCGCAATATTTGTTGGCGCATTTGCTATGATGTACATGGTAAACCATACATATGCGTTCATTGCGATCTGCCTCTTCCCGATAGTGATATCGGCATCTTACTTCTTCTTTAAGAAAGAAGGAGAGATATGGACAAAGCATGAACATGAGCAGGATAAGCTAACTGCGCTTGTACAGGAAAATCTTTCAGGAATTCGCGTTGTGAAGGCATTTGCAAAGGAGAATTATGAAATCGATAAGTTCACCAAGCAGAACGAGCAAAAGCGTAAATGGGGACTCCGACTGCTGAAGCTTCATGCTATATACTGGCCAAGCAGTGATGTAATGGTTTACCTTCAGCTTGCAATCAGCATTTTTGCCGGCGGTTTTTTTGTGCTGAATAACAAAATTACCATTGGAGAGTACACGGCATTCTTCACTTACGCTGCATATGTAACATGGCCTATGAGAAGGCTTGCCCAGCTCGTAAGCGAGATGGGAATGACGCGTGTTGCGATAGATAGAATATACTCGATTCTTGATTACAGTCAGGAAAACTATCAAGGATTTGATAATAGCGGAAATGACCTCGCCGGGGTGATCGAATTTGAGAATGTTCATTTCAAATACGATGATGATGAAAAACCTGTGCTGAACGGAGTCAGTTTTAAAATAGGTGCAGGTGAAAAAGTTGCCTTGCTTGGCCCAACAGGCGCAGGAAAGTCAACTATAATTTCTTTGCTCATGAGATTCTATGATCCTACAAGCGGTACGATCAGGATTGACGGAAGGGATATAAGAGAATACTCGCGCCCGTTCTTAAGGAATAAAATCGGTGTAGTTCTTCAGAAGCCGTTTTTGTTCTCTACTTCTATCAAAGAGAATATTGCATATTCAAAGCCTGATACACATATTGATGAAATAGTTGAGTCGGCAAAAGTCGCGAATGTTCATAAAATAATCAAAGAGGCTTTCCCGAACAGCTACGATACAGTTGTAGGCGAAAAGGGAGTAACGCTTTCAGGAGGACAAAAGCAGCGTGTAACACTGGCAAGAACGATACTCAAGGATCCGGATATTCTTGTACTTGATGACTCAACATCATCGGTTGATACAGAAACCGAGTTTGAGATCCAAAGGGCTCTCAAAGGAGTCACTAAGGATAAAACTACCATCGTCATTGCTCACCGCGTGACATCAGTGCAGGAGTGCAGCAGGATAATTGTTCTGGATAAAGGAAGAGTCATAGAGATGGGGACACATGAAGAACTGATTGAGAACGATAAATTCTACAGGAAAATATACGATATCCAGGTATCGATAGAGGATGAGATAAACAGAGATATCGAAAACTTAACTGAATTAAAAAGTAAAAGGGCAAATGTGAAAATAGAATTGAATTCAGTAGCATAATAACTATTGCCAATTTAAGAATTTACTAAAATTAAGAAATGTCACAATTAAAAGATAAACAATTCAAAACAAAAGGCGCTCTCTGGCCATTCTTAAGGCGGTTGCTTAAATACAGCTTTCGATATCCCAAATGGGTAGCGGGTTTTATTGGCTTTGTACTGCTTGTCGCTCTTGTAGAAGCGGTTTACCCGCTTGTATGGTTAAGTCTAATAGATACCGTTATTGTACCTGCTGTCGAGTCATACAAGTTTAACGGATTTGTTAAAGATATCGATTCCGTTGCTCTCAGAAACTATGGTATAGTCTTTGGAGCACTGGGGCTTATACTTGCAGGCGGAGTATTTGGATTTATCAACTTCGCAGGGCGTATACAGGAATATGTTATGTATGATATAAGACAGGAGCTTTTCATAAAACTTCAGCAGCTTTCATTTTCGTATTTTGATAAGTCTGCAGTGGGCTGGCTGCTTTCAAGGATATCATCTGATACAGTGAAAGTGACCGAGCTTATTTCATGGACAATGATAGAAGCTATATGGGGAACTGGAATGATAATCTTTTGCGTAACTTCCATGTTCATTTACAACTGGAAGCTTGCTGTAATTATCACGCTTACTATTCCTGTTCTGATGCTCGTCTCTATAAAGCTTAGAATGCTGATACTCAGGTATTCGCGTGAAGCCAGGAAGTATAACAGCGAAATGACAGCCAGGTTTAACGAACACATAAACGGTGTTGAAGTTAACAAAAGCCTTGTGCAGGAATCGAGGGTTAGCGATAACTTCAAAGAACTCAGTGACAAAATGAAAGTGTCTTCATACAAAGCCGCGTATTACCAGGCAATTTTCATGCCGCTTATAATTTTCGGCGGATCGCTTGCTGCTGCTTTTGTGATCTATTATGGCGGCTCAATGGCAATTGCAATACCTGCAGCCATAACGGTTGGAACACTTGCAGCTTTTTTCGGGTATGCAACTATGATATTTGAGCCGATCCTGGATATTTCAAGATTCTATTCACAGGCGCAAAACAGTATTTCGGCAGGCGAAAGAATATTTTCTCTTATTGATACTAAAGCCGAAATAGTGAACATTACGGGTGCAGGTGAGTTCGGCAGAATTGAAGGTGACGTAGAATTTGATAATGTTTCATTTCATTATGAAACCGGTAAACACGTTTTACAGGATTTGAATCTGAAAATAGAAGCCGGTACGTCGATAGCTCTTGTTGGTGAAACCGGTGGCGGTAAATCAACAATTATTAATCTGATTTGCAGATTCTATGAACCCACAGGCGGCAGGATAATGATAGATAATACTGATTACAAGCAGAACACAATGGAAAGCCTAAGAAGCCAGCTTGGCGTTGTACTGCAAACGCCGCATTTGTTTTCCGGTACAATTCGAGAGAATATTATGTATGGATATGAGGGTGCGACTGATATGGAAATAATAAATGCTCTGAACACTGTTGGCGCCGAAGAATATGTATTTAGACTTGATGAACAGGTCGGTGAGGGAGGAGAGCAGCTTTCGATGGGTGAGAAACAGCTCATATCATTTGCCCGTGCAATACTGGCGGATCCCAGGATATTTATAATGGATGAAGCTACATCTTCGGTTGATACAATTACCGAGGCAAAGATCCAGAAAGGAATTTCCGGAATAATGGAAGGTAGAACTTCTATAATTATTGCACACAGGCTTTCGACAATTAAAAACAGCGATAGGATACTTGTAATTAACAAAGGAAGAATAATTGAAGACGGCAGCCACAGGGAATTGATGATGAGCAAGGGAGTATATTATAAACTGTACACTAGACAACTAAGGGCTGAAAGAGAAAAAGAAGTCATAAATGCCGCATAATTATCATTAATTGAAGTGAAAGTAAATTATGGAATGTAAATACAAATACAACGAAGCAACTGTAAGGTTTTATGATGTAGTGTATGAGGATTTCGGACATCTGAAAAAGGGACTGGAGTTCTATTCACAAGAAATAGGTAAAGCCAGCGGTGCAGTACTTGAAGTTGGTGCCGGAACAGGAAGAATACTAATACCTGCACTCAGGCAAGGTGCTGATATTTATGGAATTGACCAGAGTGAACTCATGATTGAAAAGCTAAAAGGAAAACTGGATCCTGCTGAACATAAGAGGATTTCACTTCAGGATGCGAGGAGTTTCAAGCTTGAAAAGAAATTCAAATTGATAATTTCTCCGTTCAGGGTCTTCCAGCATTTGCTGACAACTGAAGATCAATTGCTGGCGCTGTGCAGAATATATGATCATTTGGATGCAGGAGGATATTTCATATTTGATCTTTTCAGGCCAGGTTTAATCAGGCTTGTAAATGAGGTTAAAGACTCGCTTGAATTTGAAGGAGAATATGAGAAAGGTAAGAAGCTCAAAAGGTACTACTCAGTTAAGCCGGATTATCTTAACCAGGTGCAAAATGTTGAATTTAGGTTTGTTTGGGATGAAGATGGCGAAGAAAAGACTTCAACTTACGCTTTCCCCATGCGGTATTACTTCAGGTTTGAAGTCGAGCATCTCATTGCAAGGTCAGGATTTAAACTAGAGCATATATATGGCGATTTTGAAAAACATGAACTGAACAGTAAATCAAATGAATTTGTAATAGTTTGCAGAAAGTGAAGTGTATAATCTAACTTCAATTATGTTTACATCTGATACAATGCCCTGGAATACATATATGTTCAGGATAAACGAAGAGTTTGGATTCAGGTTTCAAAGGAAAGGATATGCTTTCAAACTAACAGGCGAGTTTATTGAGAATTTCATTAAATCAAATTAACAATTGATAAAACAAAATAGTCTAAAAAATTTTGGATGGAATGATTTCTTCGAAGCGAATTTTTCCGAATTTGCAGGCGGAGAGTACATCCCGGCACGAGTAGCTGTTGAGCACAGGAATTATTATGAGCTGTATTCGGCAGTAGGGGAACTGACAGCTGAGAAGGCCGGAAAACTTTTCTACAACGCGCTTGATGGAAATGATCTTCCTGCTGTTGGTGACTGGCTGGCAGTAAAGCCGGTTGAAAATGAAGCTAAAGCTGTCATTCACGCAGTCTTACCAAGGCTTACAAAATTCTCAAGAAAGAAAGCAGGCGCAACTACTGAAGAGCAGATAGTTGCCGCTAATATTGATACTGTCTTCATAATTTCTTCGCTTAACCAGGAACTCAATATACGAAGGATAGAACGCTATTTAACTCTTGCATGGGATAACAATGTAAAGCCTGTTGTAATATTAAGTAAAGCTGATCTTTGTGAAGATATCTATGGCAAGCTTGCAGAAACCGAGGCGGCTCTTGTTGGAACTGATGTTCACGTTGTCAGCGCCAAAGAAGGCGCAGGCATAGAGGAGTTGTATGTTTATTTTGAAGGCAATAAAACCGTTGCTGTAATTGGTTCATCAGGAGTAGGTAAATCAACACTAATTAACAGTCTGCTTGAGCGCGAGAAAATGGATGTCAGCGATATTAGTCTGTATAAAGATAAGGGCCGGCATACAACTACTCACAGGGAGCTTTCAATTGTGCCAGGCGGGGGAGTGATAATGGATACTCCCGGTATGCGTGAAATACAGCTCTGGGAAGGCGGCGATGGGCTAAGTGAGCTTTTTGATGATATTGAAAAACTTACTCTTGAGTGCAAATTTTCGGATTGTAAGCATGATTCCGAACCCGGATGCGCGATTCAAGCCGCAATATCAGCAGGTACATTGGAAGAAAGCCGCTTTAAAAGCTACAAGAAGCTGCAGAATGAGGTGAATTACATTGCACGAAAGCAGGATAAGAAACTACAGATCGAAGAAAAGAAGAGGTGGAAGAAACTGATAAGCGAGGGGAAGAAGAGGAGTGAAGAGAAGAGAAAATGATTAGATAAAATTCATACTCAGAATATTATGCAAAAAGGCAGGTTAACAAACCTTGCCTTTTATGAAATGAAATGATGATTCCTTGAAACGAGAACTTCCTAATTACTTCTTACGGATTTATCAGTATGCCCATCATCATAAATACCCATAAGCTCTGTAATATTTCCTGAAGCATCTTTGACAAATTTAACTCTGAAAGCCGAGAGATCTTTAAGCGCAAAAGTACTTTCATCAATCGGGATCAGTTGATATTTGACTTTGCTTCTTCCGGTGTAATAGAGAATTCCGTTCTCAAATGTAATTGTCCTCTTATCATAAGTGCCTGCATAGTTTTTTAAAATAATTTCATCAACAGTAACGGGATTAATTACGGCTTTCAGGGAAGTTATCATCCATTCGAATTTGCTTTTGCTTTCGGGATCGGAAGTGTTCTCTGTAAGTTTCTGCAGTGCAAGCAGCTTAGCCTGTTCAAGGGCAAGCTCAGATTTAACGGGGTAATCAGGAACAACCCCAACGCCTTCCCAATTGGTTTTTGTTACCGGACTAATTGCTCTTCCTGTGGGTACAAATATTATAAGGCTTGTATTTACGGGCATCACTCCGCCCGGGTGTGCTCCGCCTCCGGTAGTTTCTCCTATTATTGTACCTCTTTTCAGGTTCTTCAGATTGTAAGAAAATTCTTCTGCTCCTGAAAAAGTATATTTACTGGTAAGTACATAGACCGGAACATTTGGCATTTTCTTGCCGTCAACTTTCTTTAAATTCCAGAATTCCCTTGTCTCATCTGCGGGACGGAAGTAGAGGTCATTAAAATGCACAGGCTCTTCACCGAATAAATAACTGCATATTAACTGCACACAAGCGGGGTCACCGCCGCCGTTATTCCTTAAGTCAAAGATCAAAGCATCTGTATTTGAAACAAATTCTATGACCGATGCAATGGTTTCTTTTGCGTATTCAGGAGGAGCAAAATGCCTGAAATCAATATAACCGATATTACCTTCAAGTATTTCAACTTTTTTGAATCCATAATTCTCTTTTTTAAGTTCATTGATAAAATTCTGTTCTTCATCAGCAGCAGGACCGTTCTTTTCTCTGTTAAGAAGCATATTCGCCTGTTCAGTATCAAACATTACCCTAATGTGTTTATCATGGCTTATCGATTGCAGATCATCGGTAAGTATCTCTGAAAATTTATAAATATCATTGATACTATCGTATGCGCCAGATACAAGCCGTGATTTGATATGATCTTCCATCTTTTTTGATGTTTCAGGAAAGATGTAGTTATCCCACAGTAGTTTTGAGATCTTGCTAACAGTCTGTTCTTTGAATTTCCTGTCAATAGCTTTGTTTTCAATAACATAAACGGGCTCGGAGAAAACTGTTTTCATCATAATTATCGAGAATATTAATAGGAGAGAGGCAAGTTTAAATTTTGACATATTGTTTATGAATTTAGTTAATTATATGATGCTTGCAAAACTGAAAAAGTTGCAGTTATTTCAAATCCAATTCCATGCAGATTGTTGATCTTTCATATTTTGAAATATGATTGTATTCGGTCTGAACAAACCCGAGTCTTTTATATAAATTCATTGCCGGAATAAGTTTGTGGTTTGTCTCAAGAAACAATTTTTCAGCATTTTTTTGTTTTGCATTTTTGATAATAGCTTCGGCGAGTTTTCTGCCTATCTGCCTGCCCTGCGCCTTTTCGGTTACTGCCATTTTAGCCAGTTCATAAGTCCCATCATCATGCAGAATCAGGGCTGCTGTCCCGACAATTACGCCGCCCTGCGTTTCCCGCGCAAAATAAATCGATCCACCCTTCTTAACGATTTCATTATCCGGATCTTCAAGTATCTTTCTATCTTCATCTTCAATAGTGAAATACTTTTCAAGCCATTCATAGTTCAGATCGCGAAAGCTGGAACTGTACTGCGGCAAATATTCAACTATTTCAACCGAGTCTTTCTGCAGCCCCTTGATCTTCTGGCTAACGCGTGTGAACATGTCTTTTTCATTCAAAGCATTTTCGATCTTATCTATCACAAGCAGCATATCATATCCCGTTTCGTCAAAAAGCTCGCGAAGAGCAAAAACAAAACCATCCAGAATTGGCTCCAGGGTTGGCAGCAGCTCAATTCCTTTTGGTGATAAAGCAAGCATTTTTTTCCGGGTATCTTCCTTATGCTTAACTATCTTAACCAGTCCCTTTTTTAACAGGATATTGACAATTTGTGTTACTGCAGGCTGCGTGTAGCCTAATTCTACGGTGATATCGGAGATTGAGAGAGGCGACCTTAGACTCAGCAGGTAATATGTTGCAAACCACCTTGGTTCAAAATCTATACTCAGAGATTTATAGACTTTTGCAGCATCACCCAGGAATCTATCCGTCAAGAGCCTTAACCTTGTTCCAAATGCGACTTCACCCAATTGTTTTACAAGATTCATGATTTAATATTATAATTTATATAAGCACTTATATAAATGCTTTCAAAAATAAATAAATAAATTTTAGTTGTCAAGGTCACTTTGAGGTTAACAAGCGGAAAATATTCATTTTGCAGTATTTTCTTACATTTTTTTTTCGTATTTTTGTGAAATGCTGATTATTTTCCCTCCGAAACACAATTTCAGACCGAAATAAAATCAATAATTTACAATAAAAAGCAGGAAAATACTTGAAAAATTTGAAGCACAACGAAAAAATTAGAAATATTGCAATAATTGCTCATGTTGATCATGGAAAAACAACTCTGGTTGACCATATGTTCAGGCAAAGCGGAATGTTTAGGGATAATCAGGAAGTTGAAGACAGGGTTATGGATAGCATGGACCTTGAGCGTGAAAGAGGTATCACCATTTCGGCAAAGAACTGTTCTGTAGTATGGAATGGCGTGAAGATCAATATTCTGGATACACCGGGGCATGCTGATTTTGGCGGAGAAGTTGAGCGCGCATTAATGATGGTTGACGGCGCAATTCTGCTCGTAGATGCTTCCGAAGGGCCACTGCCTCAGACGAGGTTTGTCTTAAAAAAAGCACTTACTTCAGACAAAAAGATAGTTGTTGTTGTTAATAAAATAGATAGAAAAGATGCACGTGCCAAAGAAGTTTTAGATGAAATCTACAGTCTTTTCATGGACCTTGATGCGACAGAAGAGCAAATTGATTTCCCAATCCTTTACGCGATTGGCAGACAGGGAATTGCACAGGAAACACTTGAAACTCCCGGAGTTGACCTTGCGCCGCTTTTCAATATGATTGTTAGTGAGATCCCGGGACCAACATATAGTGATGAAGAACCGTTCCAGCTTCTGGTGACTGATCTGGATTACTCAGATTATATCGGCAGACTGGCAATAGGAAAGGTTGCAAATGGTACTGCTCATATAAACGATTCACTCATCTGTATAAACGAAGAGGGCAGGCAGAATCCCCTGAAGATCACGAAACTCCAGGTGTATGATGGCATAAAACTGAAAGAAACTGAAACCATTGAAGCAGGAGAAATTGCTATCCTGGCTGGTATAGAGAATGTTCATATAGGCGATACAATTTGCGCAAAGGATAATCCGAAAGGATTGAAGAGAATAGTTGTAGATGAACCTACAATTTCAATGGTCTTTGCAATCAATACTTCTCCGTTTTCGGGAATGGATGGAAAGTATGTTCAGTCTGCAAAGCTTAAAGAAAGGCTTTTCAAAGAGACCCTGAGAAATGTTGCCCTGAAGTTTGAAGAGTCTGATAGCGCTGATACTTTTATCTTAAAGGGCCGGGGCGAATTCCAAATGGTTATACTTATTGAAACACTTCGCAGGGAAGGGTATGAAATGAGCGTGGGAAGGCCGCATGTTATATATAAGCAAAAGGACGGTAAAAGACTTGAACCAATAGAACATTTATTTATAGATTGTGAAGAGAGTTTTGTAGGCGTTGTTACCGATAAGCTTTCGCGCAGAAAAGGAAGAATGGTAAACCTGGTAAACCATGGAACAGGCAGAGTAAGAGTTGAATTCACAATTCCCTCGCGCGGCCTGATAGGATACCGAAACGAGTTTTTGACTGATACTAAAGGTACCGGTATTATGAATTCATACCTTGAAAGCTATGAAGAACACAGGGGAGACTTTCCGATCAGGACAACGGGTTCGCTTGTATCTGATAGGCAGGGACAAACAACGGGTTACGCGCTGTTTAACCTTGAACCACGCGGTACTTTGTTCTGCGCACCGGGCGAAAATGTTTACGAAGGGATGATAGTTGGCGAGCATAACAGGGATAATGATTTGAACGTGAATTCATGCAAACCGAAGAAACTTTCTAATATGCGTGCTTCAAGCAAGGATGAAAGCATAATTTTAACTCCGGTAACACCAATGACACTTGAAAAAGCAATTGAGTTTATTAACGATGATGAAATTGTAGAAGTCACTCCAAAGAATATCCGCTTAAGAAAGGTGATTCTTGCAGCTCAAAAAAGAGACAATGCTTCAAAGTCTTAATATTTAATTTGTATGTTATATATTACTAATAATTGTTAAATTACGAAAGTATCTATCAACTAACTTAAATAAAATATATAAAATAGAATGAAATTCAGCAATATTCAGTACACCCGCCCCGACATCTCCGAATTCCAGGAAAAATTTCTTCACCTGGTGACCCTGTTTGAAAATGCAGATAGTGTTGATGAGCAGGACGCGCTAATAAGAAACATTAACGATATGAGAATGGAGTTTATGACAGTTTGCACTTTGGCAAACATAAAATACTCTATTGATACTACAGATAAAGAGTTTGAAGAAGAACAGAATTACTACGATGCAAACATGCCTGTTTATGACAGCATGATACATAAATATTACAGTTCTATTGTCAAATCTAAATTCAGGAAGGAACTTGAAGCAAAATGGGGCAAACAGCTCTTTGATGTTGCAGAAGTATCACTTAAAACTTTCGACCCTGTAATACTGGAAGATCTGAAACGCGAAAATGAACTGAGAACAGATTATACAAAGCTGCTTGCATCAGCGAAAATATTTTTTGATGGTGAAGAAAGAAACTTGCAGGGGCTCGTTCCGTATATGGAATCGACGGACAGGGAAATCAGAAAAGCGGCTAATGAAGCAAAATGGAAATTCTTTGCAGATAATGCCGACGAATTCGACAGTTTATATGATGATATGGTTAAAGTCCGCGCGGGAATGGCAAAGAAACTCGGATATAATAATTTTGTACAAATGGGTTATGATAGAATGGGCAGAACCGACTACAATGCAGAGATGGTAGCAAAATTCAGGAAACAGGTTGAGGAGTTTATCGTGCCGGTTGCAGTTAGGCTAAAGCAGAAGCAGCAGAAAAGACTGGGAGTGGAATCATTTAAGTATTACGATCAGCCTTTAGACTATAAATCAGGTAACGCAAAGCCGCATGGTTCATCGGATTGGATCGTGAACTGCGCAAAGAATATGTATTCTGAGCTTTCTCCTGAAACTAATGAGTTTTTCAATTTCATGCTTGATAATGAAATGATGGACCTTGTTAATAAGAAGGGCAAAGATACAGGCGGCTATTGCACTTTCATTGAAAAATATAAAGCTCCTTTTATATTCTCCAATTTTAACGGTACGATGGGAGATATAGAAGTTCTGACCCATGAGGCCGGGCATGCTTTCCAGGCTTACTCAAGCCGTAATTTTGAAATTCCCGAATATTTCTTCCCAACTTCAGAGGCATGCGAAATACATTCAATGAGCATGGAGTTTCTGACATGGCCATGGATGAACTGTTTCTTTAAAGACCAGACTGAAAAATTTAAATATTCACACTTAAAAGGCTCGTTGATCTTTGTTCCATATGGCGTGACCGTGGACGAATTCCAGCACTGGGTTTATGAAAATCCTGAAGCATCCCCGAAAGAAAGAAATCAGGCTTGGCTTAGAATTGAAAAGAAGTATCTTCCATATATAGATTACGATAAGAACGAGTTCCTTGAAAACGGCGGAAGGTGGCAGCAGCAGCGACATATATTTACAAGCCCTTTTTATTATATTGATTACTGCCTCGCACAAATCTGTGCCTTCCAGTTCTGGAAGAAATCCATAGATAACCGTGAAAAGGCATTAGAGGATTATTTAAGGCTTTGTAAAGCAGGCGGAAGCCTTTCATTTCTTGAGCTGGTTAAAACAGCAGATCTTATTTCTCCTTTTAAGGATAATTGCATCGAATCTTTTGTCGGAGAGATAGACAAATGGCTTGAAGGCTTTGACGATCTAAACGTAAATTAAACTAAACATCTATTAATAGTGAAAGCATTATTAATACTATTATTGTTTTTGGCTTCATTCAGCCTGTTAAGTGCAGACGAGCTGCCAATTGGCAAGAAATATATAGTTCACGAAACCGAAATTGTTAATAAAGACGTTTTTAGTGATTACATATTTCTTGCTGCTTTTAAAGATTATAATGAAGGTACGATGTATGAATCATGCAGAATCTATGATAACAGTGCATCCTGCGGGAGTTCGGTTTTCGCGGTCAGGAAAAGTGATTATGATTCAAATGCTATAAATATATCTGGAGTGAGCGATTACACAGAGCAGTGCCGCAAGATTGATAGTTACATTCGCGGAAACAAGAATTATGTAAAACTCTTTGATGTGGATTGCAGCAATACAGCAAATAATAACACCCCATACGATAAAGTTATCGAAAAGTACGAAATAGAATCTATCAATCATGATGACGGGAAAGCTCTTTTAAAAAAGATCAAAACAGTTTATTTGGATGGTCAAGATAGGATCATAGACGAAAAGAAAGGTCTTAATCAGCAATTGGAGGACAGTAATAAATCCGGATATATTTACTATTCGCTTCCGATTCTATCACTCGTGTTCATATTAACATTTGTGGTTTTGAGAAAGAGAAAATTGTAATGTTATGAAATATCTAATGTTGTTTTTTGCGATACTCTCATCTTTCCAAAGTTCTAGGTCTGATTTGCTGCCTGAGGGTAAGAAAAAAATATCATTCAGCTTCGTTATAACAAACATTGGTGATTATCCGGAATATGTATTTCTGGCATATCCTGTCAACCAGTCCAGGGGAAGACCAATGATTGAATTCACGAAGCTGGAACATGGAAAAGCTACTGGGTTAGCTTGCAGGTATGGCAACCCTGTAATCTATGCTATAAAGAAAGATCTATTCAATCCTGCTGATCTGGATATTTCCGGAATTGAAGATGAAAAGTCACAACTAAAAAAACTGGATAGTTTTTTTACCGGCAACAACAATCTAATTCCATCTCTAAAGATAACGTGTAGTTCACTGGCTGATAGAGATGCCAAATATCATTACGTTCAGGATGAATATCAAATACAGAGCATCAAAACTGATACTATGATAATAGATCGTGGAGAAACCATATATAAAGATAGAAGCGGCAATAAAATTAATAGTGAAGAGTCTCCATTGAAGCCCGAAGGAGATCTTTTGCCTCCAACAAAGAAATATACAGGTTATTTATACTTTGCATTGCCGGTACTTGCAATTATTGCTGTTGTTTCACTTGTAGTTATAAAGAAAATGAAAAAATAGTCAATGCCTATTTACTTCACGGCATTATTGGTTACAATTGCTGTAGAGTATCTAGTTTATCTTGCCATGTTAAGGCAAAAACCCTTTCAACTTCTTACATATTCAATTATCATAAACTGCCTGACCCAGCCTTTAGCTTATTATGTATATTTCTATTTAATTCCTGCCGGGTTAACTAATAATTCTCTTAATTTATATTTCATAATTGTTGAAATTCTTGTATTTTTAATTGAAAGTTTCTTATTACAGCTTTTGTTGAGGGTAATATACACTAAAGCCCTCCTGATATCGTTTATCGCTAATATAATAACCGCTCTTCTGAGCTTTGTATTATGAAAAAATTAATATTGCCGCTTAGCCTCGGGATCGCCCATGGAATTTCAGATTGTTCGGCTGGTATGCTGCTTGGAAGCCTTGCCGATTCAATTTCAATTTACGGAATTGGAACATTAGTGCTTATTTACAATTTAATTGCTTTTGGAGGGCAGCCGCTTGCCGGTATCCTTACCGATAAGTTACATAATCCAAAATTTGCTGCCATAATTGGGTTAGGCCTAATGTCAGGTGCGCTTCTTTTGAGCACATTCAATCCAATGCTATCTGTGATACTTGCCGGAGTTGCCTCTGCGCTATTTCATGTAGGCGGGGGAGCATTGGCTCTTTGTTCCACACCGGATAAAGCTTCCGGACCCGGTTTGTTTTCAGCGCCGGGTGTTGCAGGTCTTGCAATTGGGGGATATATGGCAATTAACGGTATTAATGCATTAATTACTTTAATAGTGCTGTTAATTATTATTGGTGTAGTAATTTATTTACTGCCCTCTCTTGATCTACCCTATAATAATTCAAAGGTTGAAACTGATATTGATAAGCATGATTTGATCATGCTTATATTGCTGATGGCCATTGCACTTCGCTCAGCGGTATGGAATGTGTTTCAATACATTGAACAAGGTGACATGAAGAATATAATTTTGATCTCAGTTGCAGCCGCAAGCGGAAAAGTCTATGGCGGCTTTTTAGCCGATAGGACCGGCTGGCGAAGGTATTCATTAATTGCACTCGGTTTATCTATCCCGTTGCTTATTACAGGCAAAGAAAATTTATTTCTTCTTCTGCCGGGAATTTCATTGCTTCAATCTGTAACTCCGGTTTTGGCAGCTTCTGTAGTTAAAACCATTCCCAGGATGCCTGCAACTTCAGCAGGTCTGGCATTTGGGCTTGCAATTGCGGTTGGTGGATTACCATTTATTGCAGGAATTGATCTTAGTATACTTGGTTCACCACTTCTATTATTCAGTGCAATTATATTGACGGTTTTGATCCTTTGGTTCGCTATGAAAAAAATTGTATTGTTCCCCAAAAAACTAAATTAGACTACTTGCTTAATAAATTATTAAACTATACTCAGATCTACAACCTATGGATTAATAAAGGATCAACTAAAGAAGCTGCAGTTGAGCTTACACTTCAACAGATGGATGCTTTGGAAATGATAATTGAAGACGATGTATCATGGAAACGGCTTCTTGAAATTACTGATAGAGGGAGGAGAAACGACGCATGGCTTGCTTCGGACTGGCCTTCTGGATTTGATGAACTTGTGCTTTGTGTACCCTTATGTAAGCTTGTCGATTGGAATTGTGCAGCGTGCACTATCGGTTCCCGTCAGGAGAACAATTCCTGTTCGCACGATTATTCGCTTTTTGGTTACATTGGTGAGCTTGCTGTCGCAGGAAGAAGAGCTGAGCTCATCGCTCAAATTGAGAATGCAAGGAAAATGCTTTATAACGAGAATTATTCCTGGAATATCCATAAATGTGAACTTGAGATCAGGGTTTAAAGATGGAGTGCTTTTTCACATGTCCGTACTGCCTGGAAGAGATTTCGATGATACTCGATGTTTCAGTTGAAAGGCAATCGTATGTTGAAGATTGTGAAGTTTGCTGCCGGCCCATTAGCATTAATTTTGAAATAACAGATAATAAGATTTCCATTTTTGAAGCAGAAAGTACTCATTGATGAAGAACGAGACGCAGCAGGTTTATGAAATAATCTCCGGAAACTTTGAGCTAGAAAGCCGTGATATACTTACTCTGGAAGATGTGAAGAAAGTGCTGGCTGATAGGATATTCTATCTTCTGGAGAACAATGTAGAGCATCTTGTGCAGATCATTTACAGGATTGATCTGAACCAGGAGAAAGTTGATAATATCTTTGCTAATGAATCTAAAGAAGATATTGCCAGTTTGCTATCGGATGCGATTATAGAGCGTCAATTGATGAAAGTTCAAACAAGAATGAAATATAAAAGTGAGGAGAAAAGACTTGAGTAAAAGACACTAGTCCGCAGGGACTGAGTTGATCAGGGAAGGACTCATCGGGCTTTCCGTAATTATTTAAAACACTATTGACCTGATTGAGAAACTAAACCCTGCTTTGTGCCCTACTTAAAATATTGTAAATATATAAGTTTGACATTCGGTTATAACTGTCACACTTTGAAAGTTTTTATGTCTAAGAGTATAATTATGGTAAATCCGTTTACAGAAAAATACGGTATTGATACCACAGATAGCGAGTTGATAGATAAAGCTCTAAAAGGAGACAGGAAATCACTCGAAGATCTTATTTACCGGCACCAGGCGTGGATATATAATGTAGCTCTGAGGATGGTCTTTTATCCTCAGGAAGCTGAAGATGTTACTCAGGAAATTCTCATCAAGATCCTTACCAAGCTTTCAACTTTCAGGGGTGAGAGCAGTTTCAGGACATGGGTTTACAGGATAGTTGTGAACCATGTATTGAACATGAAGAAATCCAAAGGTGAAAGAGTGCATGCTGATAATTTTGATGACTATTGGAAGTTAATCGAAAAAGTTCCTGATAATGATCTTCCAAACAAAGATGCTTACTCTGTAGAAATGGATACACTTGTAAAAGAAGTGAAAGTCAGCTGTATGTCTGGGATGCTGCTGTGTCTTAACCGTGAACAGAGACTCATATATATCCTTGGCGTTATATTCCAGGTAACAGATAGAGTTGGCGCTGAGATCATGGATATAACTCGCGATAATTTCAGGCAAAGACTTTCGAGAGCAAGAAAGCATATGTTTAACTTCATGCACGATAAATGCGGCTTAATGGATAGTAATAATCCATGCAAATGTGAGAAAAAGACTAAAGTACTGATAGAAAGCGGGTATGTCAATCCGAAGAAGCTGTTGTTTAACATTAATTATATCTATGGCGTCGAAAGTGCCGCTGAGGAAAAATCCGAAAGATTCGATGAGCTTCTTGATGACAAGGCAACCATATTATTCCGGGAAAATCCGTTTCAGGATCCGCCAAATTTTGTTGATGAGCTGAGAGAAATCCTGGAACATAAAGAATTTAGAGACATTTTTAATTTTACAAACTAAAAAACAATTGAAGTCATATTTAATAATATAATATAATAAAATAAATGAAGAGAATTTTCTTATTTGTTTCAGCCCTCCTTCTTTTAACTATTTCTGCCGGATCAACGGTAATTAATATACCCGGATCGCAGGCCACAATACAGGCCGGTATCAATGCTGCCGTAAACGGAGATACAGTACTGGTTGAACCCGGAACTTACTTCGAGAACATCAATTTCCGGGGGAAGAACATTGTTGTAACAAGCAGATACTATTTAACTCTTGACCCGGCTACTATTAACGGTACAGTAATTAACGGTAGTACTCCGGTTGACCCTGATACTGCAAGCTGCGTAATTATTGCGCATTATGAAGATTCTACTACGGTACTTCAGGGATTCACTATAACCGGCGGCACAGGTACACGCTGGGATGATGAACATGCCGTGGGCAACAGATACCGGGAAGGCGGTGGTGTTTTGATCCAGTATTCCAAACCGATTATTCAGTACAATATTATCAGGAATAATCAGGCAATAAACATTACCGGTGCGGTTGGCGCGGGTGGCGGTGGAATCAGAATGGGGGATAGTAATCCTACAGTGATAAACAACATCATTATGCAGAACCAGGGAAGGTATGGTCCCGGGATTGTTTTGAATTACTCAGGCGGCACATTTAAGAATAATATAATAATGCTCAATACCGGAGGCCAAAATTATGGCGGCGGCGGTGCTTTCTGGATACTTTCTACTTCACCGGTGGGTCCACGAATAATTGAAAATAACACAATAATTAACAACACAACTACTTCAGGTTGTGGAGGCATACTTTGTAATGGTACAATTATTACTATAAGAAATAATATCATAAGAGGAAATGCTTCAACAAATTCGGGACAGATCGATCCTGTTGGAGGAACTGTCACTGCAACATATAATAACATTCAGGGTGGATTTACTGGAACCGGTAACATTAATCTTGAACCTGTATATGCAGACTCGAACTATATTCTTGCACAGGGCTCGCCAGGTATTGATCAAGGTGATTCAAGCACGGTTTATAATGATCTTGCTGATCTCGTTAATCCCTCACTTGCACGATATCCCTCAAGAGGCGACTTGAGGAATGATATGGGCGCCTATGGAGGGCCTCTCACAAAGATTCTCACAAATCTGCTTATTGGCATTCCGCCCATAGGTTCAGAGTTACCGGTTGAATTTGGTTTATATCAGAATTACCCGAATCCGTTTAACCCGAATACAAAGATAACTTTTGATCTCCCGTTAAATGATCATGTCACTCTGAAAGTTTATGATGCTGCTGGCAGAGAAGTATCGATATTGGTTAATGAATTCAGGCAAGCAGGCAGGTATGTATTAGATCTTAACTTAACCCAGTTTTCTTCGGGAATATATTTTTATAGACTCATAAGCGGAAATATTTCAATTACAAAAAAGATGATATTGATAAAGTAATGAAATTACTTTTGAAATCCGGCTTTGACGGATTGGTTAAATAACACGCATCAAAATTTAAAGAAAAAGCCGGGTAGTAATTTGCCCGGCTTTTTCTTGATCCTGTTTACTTTCCTGCAGATAGCATGCTTAACGGGCCAAATGATGTTAATAAAACCCAAACCAGCCACAATCCAATTACAAGCGGAATGGTTGCTTTTGCATTAACTCCGGATACTTTGGCTAACCCAATTCCCAGAATAGCCAGATACCAGAAGTTCAGCAGATCGAAATTAGCGATAAACCTCATCATACTGCTTCCCACAGATTCTTCCGTAACCAGCAGAACAGGTCCTATATTTGCCATAAGCCTTCCTGTGAAAATGGCTAGTACTGTATCTACAACCAGTTGTATTGAAGTTATGATACTTGCCAGGCCAACAACATTCATAACATCCTTAAATGTTGCTGTTCCTTTGAATAATTTGAGAGACCCCCAATATGCCAGTGATTTGAGAAAGAAGTAAACAAGAGTAACGAAAAATGTCCCGATTGCCCCAAATACTACCAGCATACTGCCGCCCATGATCTTTTGTGACTGTTCGATACTCTTATCTGCTTCTTCCCGCGTCATTTTTCCTTCTTTTACAGCTTTATCTAGCTGTTCATTCATAGCAGTTTTTTGCTTATCCCTAATCTGAGAAGAAAGTTCTTCATCACGAAGCACCAAAAAGCTTGATAGAATTCCAACAACTATAAGTACAAGCAGGGGTATTAACCAATAATTCTTTTTTAAAGATAGCTTTACTGAACTGAAAGTTTCAGATGGTTCAGTAAATATCCCTGCCATTGCATCTCCAAGGGATATTTCAGGAATTATGGCGTCTGGCTGAGAGTCACTCTCAGCGCTTTGCTGATCATTATTTTCTTCCATTACTGTATTAAGTTAAATTGTTGAAGATATCTTCAAATTTAAAGAAGCCCTTTTTGCAGTTAATAAATTTTGCGGCTATTAAAGCGCCTTCTGCAAAACCACGCCTGGATTTTGCATTATGTTCTATTATAATTGAATCTGACTGGCTTTCAAAAACAAGCTTATGGTTGCCAACAATATTTTCTATTCTTTTGGATACGATATTTAACTCATTATCTGACGGATCTGAACTATCATTTGTATATTTTTCCTTCCTGTTCAAAGATTCTATGACATATTTTGCAATACTTATAGCTGTTCCGCTTGGTTTATCAAGCTTCTGGGTATGGTGTGTCTCTTCAATACTTACACTATAATGGCCGAAATTATTAAACAGCTTAGATGCTTCTTTGATAATTTTGAAATATATATTCACACCAACGGAAAAATTACTTGCAAACACAAATCCTGTATTGTATTTTGAAACTATATCCTTAACAACATTTATTTTATCATACCATCCCGTTGTCCCGCATACAATATTTATGCCTTTAGATGCAAGGAATTCAATATTTCCAATAACATTTGCCGGATTTGTGAATTCAATAGCCACATCTGTAACTTCTGAGAGATGAGTTTTAGGGGGATTTGTTACATCAAAAGTACCGGTTAATTTAAATTCCTTTGGGTCAAGCAATGATTCTATCATTTTGCCCATTTTGCCGTAACCTACAAGTGCGAGATTTATCATTTTGCCATTAATCTTTCTTTTTTCTTAAGAGTGTTCTCGAAAAGACTATTGTTTGTAAGCTGGCCTTCAAAGAATTCTTTATGAAGGTTCTTCATTGTCTTTACAAAATCTTTTTCATCTATCAGCAGTGAAAAACTGTGACGGCTGTAACCGAATAAGACTGAATCAGCTTTAACACCCGGGTTTGAAATAAATATTCTCTGTTCAAAATTATCAATCGAACTGAGGTCTGAGCCAACAAGCGTGATCAAAATTTTTTCATTAACGATCTCACAATCTGAGATCTCTGAGAATTCACTTTTCAGTTCATCATAATGGATCTTTGTATATGCACTTTCGGCAATTACAATTATGATCGAGTTACTTGAAGATAGAAACAAATCTATTTGCGGCTTATGTCGCGATAATATACTAAGCATCATTTCCCAGAAAATGAACTGTCCTAATGATTCTTTAGGCTGAACCCTTAAAACAATTATGTTTTTCTTATACGTAATAGATTTGACAAGCTTAGGATAACTTAACTTAGAACTGACAATTGTTCCGCTTGATTTGGTATTCTTCGAGTTAAGTATCTTTATAGGGATATTCTTTTTCAGCGCGGGTTTAACAGAATTTTTATGCAGTACTTTTGCTCCAAAATTTGATAATTCCTCCATTTCTTTGAATGATATCTCCGAAAGCTTCAGCGAGTGAGGAATAATATTCGGATCAGTAGTCAGAACTCCGTCGACATCTGTCCATATTTGAATCTCACCGGCATTAAGAAGCGAACCGTATATAGCGGCTGAAAAATCAGAACTTTCCCTGCCCATTGTAGTTGTTATGCCATCTTCAGTGGAAGCTATAAAGCCCTGTGTAAGTATTATCTTTTCGCCATTTAACAAAGGCTTCAGGATCGTCTCTGCATTTTGTGCTGAAATTTCAAAATCAGGGTATGCCCGAGAAAAATCATTGTTTGTTTTGATGATATTCCTTGAATCGATGAGCTCAATATCCATGCCTGCACTTTTCATCGCATGAAATATAACTGTGCTTGACATCAGTTCACCAAATGAGCGAAATGCATCAAGAGTTCTCAAAGAAAGTTCATTAATGATTGAGAGCCCTTTGATCAGTTCTGCAATATGCCTGTGATAAGATATTATGCGTTCAACCGCTTCTGATTTTAGCTTTTGATCAGTAATAAGATCGTTAATAATAGTATGGTGCCTGTTAATTGTCTCCTCCAGCAATTTCTCCGAGTCCGCTATTTTGCTTTTGGAAGCATATTTTGCAATATTTTCAAGTGATGTAGTTGCTCTAGAAATTGCGGAAACAACAACAACCTTACGACCCTTAATATTCTTAACAATATTTATAACATTATTGATCGAAGCGCTATCCTGAACGGAGGTACCGCCAAATTTTAATACAACCAGATCATTTTCTTTAGGCATATTGTAAATTCTAATTATACAAGTTATTATTCTTTATATACATTTCTACTTCTTCAGGAACGAGGTACTTAATTGAAAGTTTATCATGTATTCTTTTCCTGATATCAGTGGAAGAAATATCAAGAGACTTTACCGGAACAGGTATTACCTGCGAGGCAAATTCATTTTCAACCTGCTGAATAACATATCCCGGACGATTGATCACAATAACCTCAGATAACAGAAAAAGTTTACTTGGGTCTTTCCATGTGTGCAGCTCAATAAGCTGATCCATGCCAATAATCAGGTAGAATTTTACCTGTTCTGATTTAAATTGCTCCCTTAATACAAGAAGTGTATTAGCAGTATAGCTTTTTGAACCCTCAGGCAGATTTAATTCAATATCAGATACTTCAAAACTATCATTTCCCTGAATTGCAAGTTTCACCATTTCTAATCTAACGGCTGTCTCAGTCAACCCTCCGGTCTCTTTATGCGGAGGCCGGGCAGAGGGTATGAACAGCACTTTATCCAGATGCATTTGTTCTTTCACATCTTCAGCAGTTATCAAATGCGCAGTATGAATTGGATTAAACGTCCCGCCATATATTCCGATCCGCTTCATACTGAAAGCACCTTTTCATACACTTGCCGGATCTTTGGAATTATTTCTGATGCATCAAACTGCGTTGACTCGATCAAGGCATTTTGAGCGATATTTTCTCGTAATTCCGGATTCTGATACAAAATGGATACTTTCTGAAACAGGTCGTCCATATCATACGGTCTCACCATCAAAGCAGAATAATTCGGTTTCAGAAGTTCAAGAATTGAAGCTGTATGGCTGCAAATTACCGGCACCCTGGAAGCCATTGCTCCAAGAAGTGCTATGGGCATTTGATCTCCTTTGAACGGATCGACCAATATATCAAAAATCGAAAATATATTTTCATACGAATTCCTTTCACCGGTAAATACGACAAAATCATCAATTTTTGATTCGCGGGCAAGATCTTTCATCTGGTTTATTAATTTACCTTTGCCGGAAAAAACAAATCTCATCTGCGGATATTTTCTAACCAGAAAATATGCCGCCTGGATGATCAACTTCTGGTTGCCGAAATCATTAAACTCTGAAATATTGCCGACAATAAAATTATCGGATTTCAGCCCTAGCTCTTTCCGGAGTAAATTGTTTCTCTTCTTATTGACAAAGCTTCCGATATTTACGCATGGAGGTATGATCTCTGTTTTGTCCACGGAGGCAATCTTATTCTTTACAGCGCTCATGAATTCGTCATGTGATTCACAAATAGTCATATCTGTAAATTGAACCGCGTACTGGTCAATTGTTCTGGCAAGGCTCCTTTTCAGAAAATTGCGGCTGCCCGGAAAATCAATACCATGCATGGAATGTACACATTTTACATACCCCAGATGTTTTCTTACATACCTGCTGTAAATACCAGCTGGATGGCCATGCGAGTGAATGAGATCAAATTTTTCAGAGTTGACCAAAGATATTATGACCTTCAGGTACTTCGATCTTAATACATCATTTACATTAACGGGAATAAATTCTGCACCGGCAGCAATAGATGCCGCTGCAATAACTTCATCATCATTTGATGAGACCAGAATCTCAAATTTCTCTTTATCGATATTTTCGGTGATAGCAAGTATGTTTGCAAGTCCATTTACTGAACTGCTGCTATTTATAAGCTGTAATATTTTTATTTTACCCAACTATATCCCTGACCATCAAAAATAATGAATATTAATCATTGTAGTAAGTGAAATGTAAAGAACCCCTGATCTTTTAGATCTGAATCCAGACTTAAAAAAAACCGCTCCATCAAATGAAGCGGCCTGAAAATCATAGGAAATGGAACTGATAAATTATGGTTTTTGCTGGCTATAAAACAACAATGTATATATTTTATTTCTTAATGTATCCACTTCACGGATATACACAGTCTGAGATCTTGATTTCATATTCTTCAACTGGTTCTTGCGTATGGCAAGCTTGATTGCGGACTTAACATATTCTTTTTGATTCACATGTCCGGGCAGCCAGCCTTTTTTAAATCGTTTTGAAGTAAATGGCAAATGAATCAGATGTTCCCTTGGAATATGGCCGGTAGAATTTACCTCTTCGGTCAATTCTTTTAAGATGATCTTACCTTCATTATAAACTGCAAACTGGAATACAGTAAAAATTACTATAACAGAAAGTATCATAAATGCAAATCCGATAAGAGCGGTTGAATTAAAGCTTACTGTCAGATTCCACATAAAATGCATGAAGATAGCTATTGCAAGACCTAAAGGAATTATAGTAAGCTTCGCAAACATTCCTTTGAACTTTGCAAATCCTATTGCAGCGCCAAAAACTGCTTGAGTGCAGCAATGCAGAACGGCCGAAAAAAGCGTTCTAATAATTATCAGAACAATGAGACCAACATAATCCTGCGGAAAACTTAGAAAGTAAAGAAAATTTTCTGTCATACCAAAACCAAGCCCAACAGCGCCTCCGTAAACGGCACCATCAACAGGACCATCGAAATTGCGGCTGAATGCCATCATTAACAGGAATATTCCCTTTGTCGATTCTTCAACAACAGGCGCAACGATCACCGCGCCTGCAAGATTATTCAAAGTGCCTGCGTCAGAATCATTGGCAAACTGGAATATGAACTCAGATATACCAAGACCCATTATTATACTGCCAATTATTCCAAAAATAACTGCACCGGTTGCGCCCCATAAAAAATTTAGGCTTACCAGCCAGAAAGGTTCCCGCTCATAGCGGTCCATCAGCCAAATAATAACCAGGTACATTATCATTGGTACTACAGAAAAGAAGCCGGCCAAAAACAAATGTATGAATGGATTCATTTTTTTGCAATAAAATTATGTCAAATATAACTAAACAATTGTGAATTAACAATTAATTGATGAAGCCTTATTGAGGAATAGCGGCAAAAAAAATACCCCCAAACCAGGGGGTATCAAATATGGAATTAAATAAAGAATTATTTTACAAGAATCATCTTTTTGGTTTCAACAAAACTGCCTGCTGTTAGAGTATAGAAATATATACCTGAAGAGTAAGCGCTCATATCAACTGTTTCAATATAGTTTCCTGCTGACATGTTTCTATCAACAAGGGTCATAATTTCTGATCCAACATTATCATAAATCTTCAATGTTACCATTCCGGATGTTGGAATAGTATATTTGAAAGAAGTTGATGGGTTAAACGGATTTGGATAATTCTGTCCTAAGTTGAAAGATTCAGGAATAGTTGTATTACCCGGGTCAATTCCTACAGGTGGGCCATATCTTAAGAAAGCTCCGCCTGCACAACCTGCAAATCCAAGACTTGCACTAAGAAACCGCAAATGAGCAATTCCGGTAGTTACAGGTACAGTTTCCTCAGTCCATGATACGCCTAAGTTTGAAGTTCTGAACATCCTATATCCAACACCCTCGTTTATAACCGCTCTTATTACGTTTGAGCCGTCTTTCATACCGTTTAAATTAATAGCAGCAAATGAAACAATACCGGATGGAATTGAAGCTGCAACCCAATTCACTCCCCCATTAGTGGTTCTCATTAAGTTTGATCCGTTTGAGCCGACCATACCTGAGGTTGCATTAATGAAACCAACAGCCTGATAATACAAACCCTGAGCTCCGCCAGAACCTGCAACTGTTGCACTATTCCATGTACCGGTGAACCCTGTAGTAGTATAATAGACTTTGGCATTGGGAGCACTTGCAGCAAGATTTGCCGAACCAATCCAGAAAGTTGTATTGCTTGTCCAGTCCCATGCATTTATAACACCAAATTCATTTCCTGCAATAGGAGCCCCTGGTGCAAGAACCCAGTTTGTACCGCCATTCGTTGTTGTTCTAAACTGATAAGGCTGACCCGAACCGGTAGGATCACCGTAGAACACGCCGTTGTTTGCATCGAACATCTGAACTCCATTACTGAAACTGCCTGCTAAAGAATGCTGTAACACCCAGTTTGTTCCGCCGTTTGTCGTTTTGTAAATAGAACCGGCTACAGTTCCAATCCAGCAGGTATTTGCATCAATAGCGCAAATACCATATAGATCACCGGCCAAACCTGAGCTAACGTTAGTCCAGTTAAATCCTCCGTTTGTGGAACGTCTTACATGTGCGCTCGTGCCGCATACCCAAATGGTGTTTGCGTCAACAACCGAGATTGAATTTATGTCAAATATAGGTGAAGGTACTGTAGAAATCTGCACCCATGACTGACTAAATGTAATGGTCTGAAACGCAACAAATAAGATGACGAAAAGCTGTAATAATTTTGACTTCATTTGATATTCTCCGTTTTGGTTTTTTGGAAATTAAAGATAATGCATTTCCTCTATAAGTGAAATGATGAAATAAGTGCAAAAAAATATCCCACTCTTATCGAAGGTGGGATATTTTTTGAGATTTATTGCATTTTCTTGCAAAAAAACAAATTTTTGATAATTATTTTCTCTAATCCGTCAAAAGCCGGATTTCAAAAGTAATTGCAATACTTTACCAACCCGTCAGAGCCGGTTTTTCCCGAGCAATCGGGACAGGCATAAATAACTGCGTTATTTAATCAACATCATTTTCTTTGTTTCTTTAAAATAACCGGCTGTTAAAGTATAAAAATATGTGCCTGAAGATAAACTGCTCATATCTAATGTTTCGATATAATTCCCAACTGCCAGATGACTGTTTACAACAGTTTTCACTTCTGCTCCAAGGCTGTTATAGATCTTTAAAGTAACTAAGCCTGCTGTTGGAACCGAATACTTGATAGTTGTTGAAGGATTGAACGGATTCGGGAAATTCTGCTGTAATACATATTCATTTGGAATCGATAAGTTACCTGGATCCAAACCTGTGTTTGTATTATCAATGAGCTTAATTGCATTACTTGTATTTGCGCCCGCAACAGCATAGCCATATACTATACCACCCTGAAAAACAAGGTCCATTCCTGTCCATCCGGTAAGAGTGCTTATTGTCATGGTTGACCAGGTCAAACCGCCATCGATGCTTTTTCTGATTGCGTTTGTTCCTGTCAGGCCAGTAAGGTAAATGACATTTGTGCCTGGAATCCATTTCATTATGCATACTCCTGAAATAGTTCCGGTTACTCCCTGAGTTGTCCATGTTGACCCATAAGTTGTTGAACGGTTAATACTGGGAAGTGAAGTACTGGTTGCAGCTACAATAACAGAGGCATCGCTATTCATAGCAAAACCGGAAGTGAAATTACCGGCGGCAGTAAGTTGACCCTGAACGAAACTGGAACCGCCATTTGTAGTAAAGCAAACTCTGTTAAAGTTGCTGATGCCATGTCCGTAAACCTGGTTGCTGCATACAAAAATTGATCCTGCCGCTCCGGTCGAACCACCAACGGTTGTAGTAGCCGTTGTCCAGTTCGCTCCGCCATTTGTAGAGGTTGCGACTATTTGAGGTCCATTTGTCGTACCTGCATCGCTTTGTGCATAAACAAAACTGCGGTTAGTTGGCGAGCCTGCGATACCATTCCAGAATCCTGCAGTGCCTCCCGTCGTCAAAACAGTATTCCATGATGTGCCGCCGTCAGTGGTTCTCCATATTTTTGCGTTTCCGCCGGTACCGCCAACTGCCCCGCCATCACCAACCAGACAAGTATTCGCATCAACTACCCAAATTGAATAGAACTCCGGTCCGGTCAGACTCCCGGTGACATCAGTAAAATTCACGCCGCCATTAGTTGTCCTGTATATTTTCGGAACACCGCCGGTACCACCACATACCCATGCTGTGTTTTGATTCAGAACTGAAATATAAGGATAAGAACCGAGACCCGACATTTGTAATGAACCATCACAATATGTCCATTGTGAGTAACCATTTGATGAAAAAGCGAACACTATTGCAGCTGCTAAAAGTATAAATTGTTTCATTGCGATCCTACCTCTCAAAGTCCCTTCCGGGCGGAAGGTCTATTTTTCAAAAAAATAAACTGGTTGAGATAAGCAACGGCAACTTATCCAAATTAAAACTTAAACTCTTGAACTCTATTTAAGAAATACCCTATGCGTTTGATAACTGTTTCCTTATCCAAGATACTCATCAGATCAAATATACCGGGGCTTATTGTAATCCCGGTCAGCGATAATCTCAGAACATGGATCAATTCTCCCGCTTTAACGTTATTTACCTCAGCAAATTTTCTTAAATGATCTTCAAGAATTTCAATTTCCCAATTACTTATTTCATTCAAATCATCAAAATAACGCAAAAAAACTGTCCGGATCTTTTGATTCCAGTGCTTCTGCAGTCCATTTTCTTCAAAAGTAACAGGAGCGGTAAAAAAATACCTGCCAAATTCTACAAAGTCATTTATAGTGCTGACACGTTCTTTCATTAACGAGATTACTTTACAAAGATACTCTATATTTAACCTTGTTGTATCATCAACTTCCGGTAATTTCAATTCGAGAATTTTATTTCTAACTAAACCGGAAAGTATGATTGGGTCAGCCAGTTTCAAATACTCAGAATTAATCCAGCCCAGTTTCTTCATATCAAATACTGCCGAACTTTTATTCACCCTTTCAAATGTAAATTCCTTGGTAGTCTCCTTTTTCGAAAATATTTCTTTGTTTCCTTCAGGAGCAAATCCCAGCAGCGTTAAAAAGTTGAACAGTGCTTCAGCCAGGTAACCTTTTTTTTTGTATTCTTCAACTGAAACAGGATTCCTTCTTTTAGAGAGTTTTTTCTTCTGTTCGTCCAATATCATCGGCAAATGAGCAAAATCGGGAACTTCCCATCCGAGTGCATTATATAGTAATATCTGCTTAGGTGTGTTGGATAAATGGTCATCGCCTCTTATAACATGAGAAATTTTCATATCGTGATCGTCAACCACTACAGCTATCTGGTAAACAGGCGATCCGTCTGAACGCAGGATAACAAAATCTTCGATCTCTGAATTATTAAATACTGTTTTGCCGTGAACAATATCAATAAATTCTGTGGATCCATCAGGAACCTTGAATCTTATTGCATAAGGTTTGCCTTCAGCAAGGTATTTCTTAATTGTTTCAGTATTAAGATCCAAGGATGCACGGTTATATTTATACTGCTGTTTTTTGGCCTTGGCGTCCTTTCGCATTTGGTCAAGTTCTTCCTGTGTTTCGAATGCATAATAAGCCTTACCCAGCCCGATAAGCTCGTTAACAACTTTTTTATGCCTGTTTATATTTAATGCCTGGTAAACGATCTCTTCATCAGCCGTCATTCCAAGCCACTCCATACTGCGCAGTATTTGAGCTGAGAGTTCGCTCTTACTCCTTTCAGGGTCAGTATCCTCAATCCTTAGCAGGAATTTCCCACCCTTATTTTTTGCGAAAAGCCAGTTGAAAATGGCAGTTCTCGCTCCTCCGACATGTAAAAACCCCGTTGGTGATGGGGCAAACCGTACTCTAACTTCTTTCATTTGCTATTGACTAAACAGAATTTATAAAGTATCTTAATAGTTGGTAGTTGAAAAGTCCCACAAAAATAAGTATTTTTGTATTAAATCATAAGAATTAAATTTATGGCTATGAAAAATTTTTCAATGAAGAAGTTGTATTATTCTATCAGCGAAGTGAGCAGAATTTGTGACCTGGAGCAGTATGTCCTGAGATATTGGGAAACTGAGTTTGAGCAGCTTAAACCGGCTAAAAACTCATCAGGAAACAGAATATACACAAATAAAGATATAAAAATGATTCTTTTAATAAAGAAACTTTTAAAAGAAGAAAAATATACCATTGAAGGCGCCAAAAAGATATTAAAAAACTATGTTATTGGTGATGAAGGCACAGATAAATCTGAAATGAAAGTTGTTGACGTTCAGAAACAAAAGGCAGGGGAATTGAGCCTGTTCGATAGTCATGGTACTCAGACCGATACTGCAATAATGGAAGATGGTGAGAGAGGCAGTGATAAGATGGTTGATGATCTGAAGGAGCTTAGAAAATTTCTTGAGGAATTATATAACCAGCTTGATGATTGACCCTCAGTAACTATAGTACATAAGACGAATTTAAAGCCTGATAACACCAGGCTTTTTTGTTTATACTGGTTCTCTAATGGTTTCAACAGAATAATTTTGCAAGTGAATATTATCTAAAAATGAATTAGATTTGTAATGAATTTATTTTCGGCGCGTAGCGCAGCCCGGTAGCGCACCACTTTGGGGTAGTGGGGGTCGCTGGTTCAAGTCCAGTCGCGCCGACATGTTTCTGTAATGTATTGCAAACACAATATTGTAGAAAATGCAACCTTTATATATTTTGAATGATTGTATAGTATGAGCAGTAAAAAGTACCATCATTTAAACTTTTGCTTGAGGTATAATTGTTAACTGCATTATTTTAAAAGAGTTCTTGACTTTTCAAACTTTATTGTTTAAGTTTGGTTAGTTCTTTGTGTTATTTTTCATAATTCCTGGCTGGAGCGGCGGAATTGGTATATGCATCCCGCTTGGGCGGGACGCCGCAAAGTTTTGCAATTCTGGAAATTTGCTGGAGTGGTGGAATTGGTATACACGCATGCCTTAGGAGCATGTACCCAAAAGGTGTAGGAGTTCGAGTCTCCTCTCCAGCACTTTCATAACGCTGAGAGTTTGAAAAAAAACAAGAATCAAAACAGCTAAATCTAATATATGTCCAACAAGACCAACATTAAAAACATCAACTCACCGGTTTGTTCATTTTGCGGAAGAAGCGCCAATAAGGTAACAAGCATGATTGCAGGGCCTTCTAACTATGTAGGCAAAAAAGTTTACATCTGCGATATGTGCGTTACAAACGCAATGACAATTATCAAGCAGAGTACTTCTGCCGGGCTCAATAAGAACCTGCCGCAGAGGCATGAGCTTACTCCCGAGGGAATAAAAAAGTTTTTGGATGGTTATGTTATAGGACAGGATGCAGCAAAAAAGGTTCTTTCTGTCGCAGTGTATAATCATTACAAAAGAATTGATTCAAATGAATTCAGCTACGTTGATGATGTTGAGATAGAAAAAAGCAATATAATGCTTATCGGTCCCACAGGCAGCGGAAAAACATTCCTTGCACAAACACTGGCAAAACTACTTGACGTTCCGTTTGCAATCGCTGATGCAACAACCTTAACAGAAGCCGGTTATGTAGGTGATGATGTTGAGACAATACTTGTTCATCTGCTTCAATCAGCAAATTATGATGTGAAAAAGGCAGAGCGCGGAATAGTTTATGTTGATGAAATCGATAAAATTTCCCGTAAGTCAGATAGCACTTCCATCACACGTGATGTATCCGGTGAAGGAGTACAGCAGGCACTGCTTAAGATTATCGAAGGCACAACAGCTAATGTACCACCAAAAGGCGGAAGGAAGCATCCCGAACAGCCGCTGATAAGCATCAACACAAAGAATATCCTGTTTGTATGCGGGGGCGCATTTGACGGACTTGAAAAAGTCATTCAGCAGCGCGTTTCGCAAACATCTATCGGATTTGGCAAAGAGATAGTAAGCAAGAAAACAAAAGAATATGATGCCCTTATGTCACAGGTTGAGCCTGATGATCTTATCAGGTACGGACTTATCCCTGAATTCACAGGCAGGCTGCCAATAACGGCAGTTCTGAATTCGCTCAACGAAGAAGCATTACTGCTTATTTTAACCGAGCCTAAAAATGCAATCATTAAGCAATATAAAAAGCTTTTCAGGATGGAAGGCGTTGACCTTGAGTTTGAGGAAGATGCATTGGATGCAGTTGTCAAGAAAGCTATTACCAAAGGAACAGGCGCAAGAGCGCTTAGGTCAATTCTGGAAGAGATAATGATAGATATAATGTATAAGCTTCCGTCTAAAGAGAACGTTAGCAAGTGCATAGTTACCAAAGAAGTAATTGAAAAACGAGATCAGCCGGTTTATATACAGGAATCGAGCAAGCAATACGCTTAATAGAGTGTATTGAGAGCTTCAAGTGTATACAGTGTTTTGAGTGAACAGCCCCTCAAGCGCGGGATTTCGTCCGGCAAGAAGCCGGACTCAAAGTGTGTAGAGATCAAAAGTTGGGAACGCATCTTAACGATAGATTATGCATTAGAATCATTGTTTTGTAATGGAATTATTTTAAGGGGTACAGATTTTTGCAAAGATGCGTTCCCTACATACAAAGTCGATGGATGCTGAAATGGCATCCTTTTTTTATGCAGTAGGTCTTAAATAGTATCTTAACTCTTTAATTTTTATCTTTGTAACTTCAATCAAAACATGGGCAAGGAGAATTCACATCGCTACCATAAAATCTAGTATTACTCAGGATCTTGCTTTCCACGATCGTGAAGACAACATGAAGAATCTCGTCCGCAAGATCGAGTCACTTGCAAAGGAGATAAGGCTTGGCGGCGGGAAAAAGGCGATCGAGAAGCTGCATGCAAACAAGAAACTGCATTGCCGCGAAAGAGTTAATATGCTTATCGATAAGGATTCCTTTTTCATGGAAATAGGAATGTTTACCGCATACGGAATGTATGAAGAATACGGCGGAGCGCCATCGAGCGGAACGATTTTCGGAATTGGTAAGATACACGGGCGTGATTGTGTTATTGTTGCAAACGATGCCACAGTTAAAGCCGGAGCGTGGTTCCCCATAACCTGCAAAAAGAATTTGCGGGCACAGGAGATTTCGATCGAGAACAGGCTTCCGATAATTTACCTGGTTGATTCAGCCGGTGTGTTCCTTCCTTTGCAGGAAGATATTTTTCCAGATAAAGAACACTTTGGAAGGATATTCCGCAATAATGCTGTAATGAGCTCAATGGGTATTCCACAGATATCCGCCATTATGGGACCATGCGTGGCAGGCGGCGCTTATCTTCCAATTATGAGCGATGAGGCTCTCATTGTTGAAGGTTCAGGAAGTGTATTCCTTGCCGGCTCGCATTTGGTTAAAGCTGCAATTGGTGAGAATATTGATAATGAATCACTTGGCGGCGCCGCAGTACATTCAGAAGTATCAGGTGTAACGGATTATAAGATGAAAAGTGATGAAGAGTGCCTTGAAACTATCCGCAGTCTTGTAAGCAAATTCGGGCATACGCCCAAAGCCGATTTTGACAGGATCGATCCCAGGGGTCCGGTTTACCCTGAAAAGGAAATCTACGGAGTCATTCCGCAGGATAGATCAAAACCATATGACATGTATGAAGTAATTGCACGCCTTGTTGATAACAGTAAAATAGATGAATACAAAGCGGGGTACGGCAAAAGTATCATTACTGCTTATGCAAGGATTGACGGATGGTCGGTTGGAATTGTCGCAAATCAAAGAACAATTGCCAAGACCGCCAAAGGTGAAATGCAGGTTGGAGGCGTAATATACTCAGATAGCGCAGATAAAGGCGCACGGTTCATAATGAATTGCAACCAGAAGAAGATTCCTCTTGTATTTCTGCAGGATGTTACGGGATTCATGGTTGGCTCCAGGGCTGAGCATGGCGGAATAATAAAAGACGGCGCGAAAATGGTTAATGCCGTGGCTAATTCAGTTGTACCTAAGATAACAATAATAGTTGGAAACAGTTACGGAGCGGGTAATTATGCAATGTGCGGCAAAGCTTACGACCCGAGGTTCATCTTTGCATACCCATCAGCCTCAATTGCAGTAATGGGAGGCGCACAGGCAAGTAATGTACTGCTTAATATCAGAATTGGCCAATTGAAGAAGCAAGGGAAAGAGATCACTGCTGAAGAACAGGAAGCTTTACTGAAAGAGATAAAAGACAGTTATGAAGCGCATGCCGATCCGTTACACGCAGCATCTAGATTGTGGGTTGACGGTATAATCGATCCGGCAGATACGCGCAAGATCATATCAACATGCATGCATGCAGTAAATAATAATCCGGACATTCCGAAGTTTAACCCTGGAGTGATACAAGTATGATGGCGAATTCCGGAACAAATTTTTCATTTTTTTAATATCAAACTACTTTTATAGTTTTGCTCGAAAAGACTTTTGATGAACCGTTAACCGAATGCGTCCTTTGTAAATCCGGTGATATTTATTTTTACCATTCAACTTCTAATAATATTCAGATTTACAAATGCAGGAAATGCGGGGTACAGTTTATGAATCCACCTTATAGCGATAATTATTTAAATGAGTATTATTCGGCTTATATAATTGACGAACCTGAATGGGAAAAACCGCTGATCTGCGGCCATAATTTCTATTTATCTATAATAGAGACCTACGCAAATAAAGGGAGGCTACTGGATATTGGTGCAGGAAAAGGCTACCTGCTTGAAGCTGCATTAAGCCGCGGCTGGAAAGCTGAAGGATATGATGTAGATGAAGAACTGACAGAGAGATTAAGAAACAAATACAAAATAAGGGTTTTGGACGGTGATTTTACTTCACTTGATCTTGGTTCAGAGCAGTATGATGCAGTCACGATGCACCAGGTTATTGAGCATCTTAAAGATCCGGTGCCTTACATAAAAAAGATACATGATATCCTCAAACCCCGGGGGACCCTGTTTTTGGCCCAGCCTAATATACGTTCCCGCTCATCAAGTTTCAAGTTTGCGCTTGAAAAAATGGGGATCAGGAAAAAGAATATTGGAGCTTACTATGATACAGACCATCATCTGTTTTATTATACTCCTCGTACGTTAAAGAATTTTGTTGAAAGGTTTGGATTTGAATTACTTCATAACAGGAGTGGTCATCGTGTTAAGCCCGGTCAATCAAATTTCAACAGATTTATTCATAGGAATCTTGATGAAAGATTTTTGGGGAAGTCAACTTTTCTTGCCATATTCAAGAAAAAAGAATCTAAAGTCTAATCAACAACTCCCTTTCTTCTTAAATACTCAAATATTTTTTCTGCGTTTTCATCAAGTTCATTAAATCCATTCAGTACAAGGTCATACTTGTATTTCCTTGAATTCAACTCCGAGGCTGTTAACTCCATTTTCTCCCAATTGCGTGCTGAGTTTGTTTTCTGTGCTTTGTCGCGCTCTTTAATGTTCTTTAGCCTTAAATCTGCGGGTGCCTCTATCCTGAATATGAAATTACTTTCGGGGTAGGGGAGAATTGAATCAATTACCATATAGCGGCTGACCGTAAATGGTTTTCCGCCGGTTTTATCCAGTCGTGTGAGTTTCACAAAATCATAATCAGGAGTTTCCGTTATAATACCTATAGGTATCTGGAAGACTTTCTTCAGCAATTCCCAGTCATACCTGAATGGAGTTGAGATAAATTCTTCAAACGGCTCGCCGCTGTATGACTTCAGGTAATAATCAGTTGGCACTCTTGCTGATATATCAGTTCCCAGAGTATGAACAACTTTCTTGGCAAGCGAAGATTTTCCGGCCCCGCCTGCTCCACAAATACTGATAATTATTTTATCATTCATTCAATTCGAGAGCTTATATTCGCTTACAAATACAGGCTGAGCGATTGCTTCCCTGTAAAACCTGAGTGATTCAGGCGAAGAATCAATTTGTATTGCGCTCATAGTGCCGTCATTATTTATCCATGTTGAGTTCCACCAGCCAATTGACTTAATTCTGCTGAATTCCGGCTGCTGTACTGTATAAAGCGCACTTTGTATCCACAAAGCTTTGTTTACATCCGGCAGGTAATCAGCCACGCCAAACTCCAAGATAGCAATCGGCTTATCTGGAGTAAGCTTCAGCAACTGTTCATACCCGGGCTGCATTATATCAACAAACCTTTGGTAACTCTCGCCCCATCTCTGCGCGCCGTATGCGCTGATGCCGATCCAGTCAATGTAATCATCACCCGGATAGTAGTTTTTGATATCATTCCATTTTTCACTTGGCGCGCCAACGGAATTCACATGGAATATCCACGTAACTTTTACTGCGCCCGCTTCATTGAACATATCAATAATATGCCTGTAAGCGTCACGGTACAGCTCGGGTCCATCGGCAATTGATTTATCTCCATAACCGGTTGTTATACCGCCGCCATTTTGGATACCGCTCCAGGGGAACCAGTCGCCGTTTGGCTCGCCTGCAAATCCAATTAAGACAGGTATGTCTATCTTCTTAAGATCCTTTGCCCACTGCTTAAGCTCTTTATCAAACTTACCGTCAACTATCTTTCTGAGCGAATATGTCATATCAGACTTATCGTAAGTGCTCCATGGAAGCATACGGATTGAGGGTATCGCGCCGTACTTCCAGATATTTTTTACTGATTCTGCGGGAAATTTTATACCATTAAACCAGTCACTTTGAAAATTCAGCCACACAATTTCCCTGCCTGCAAGTTTCTCAAAGTTAGGCACTTCCTTATCCGAAACATTGTTTGAAGATGAATAGATCTGCGAAAAAGCAGAATGATAAATTCCGCTTTCCGGCGGGAGCAGCTTTACGGTTTTTGGCTGACATGAAAGATGTGCACAAACCAGTAAGATCAAAACTATAATTTTATTTACCAAAATATAATGCAGCTTTCTTTTCTATTTTACGGATAAAATCTGTTTTTGCATCGGTGTAACCCATTTTATCTTCCCAATCGATTTCGGAAAGTCTTTTCTTCAGAAGAAAATATTCGTCTCTAATATCATTGTGCACTCTCAGGTAATCTCTGAACAGCAAATGCCTTTTCCAGAATTCTCCGCTAATTTCTACGGAATGTATATGATGTATGCTTGTTCCATTTTGCCATTTTACAAAGTATCTTCTCTCAGGCAATATATCTTCATATTTGAACACGTACTCATAACCAAGTTGTTCCATATTTGGTATGATATCTTCAGCGTCTTTGAGTTTTTTAACTCCCAAAAGGATATCGATAATTGGCTTTGCCCCAAGCCCGGGGACGGAAGTACTTCCAATGTGCTCAATTGCCGCTATTTTCCCGCCAAATGAACTGTAGAATTGGCTCTCAATACTTTCATACACTTCAGGCCACTTCGGGTCATATAGAACGATATCAATTTTCATAGCGGAGTGTGGATTATGTATTGATAACCTGTATGGCTATTATCTTATAAATTTACCAAAAGATATTAAGGATTAAAATCCATTTCAACTATGCTACCAGCTTAATCTTTATGTTATCTAAATCACGGATATTCAGCTCATTATTCACATTGGATTCCATTAAAAGGCCTTCATCTTCAGATCTTTTCTTCATGACTTCAAGATACTTTGAATCAGGCGTACTTATCGTGAAGCCGCTAAGTCCAACAGTATTTTCCGGTGCAGGTTTGCCGCCACTTGATGACCATACATTTGCTCCAATGTGGTGATGATACCCTCCGGCAGAAAAGAATAACGCACCTGAATAAAGTGAATTTGTTATGTTAAAGCCAAGCAGCATACTGTAAATTTCCTGTGCTTTTTTCAGATCAGATACATTTAAGTGAATGTGTCCGATATCTGTGAGCGGGTGGATTCCGTTCCACTCATCCCTGTTTTTAAGTTCACTTGTTAAAGTGCTCAGGTTCAAAGGCAGAGTATCCATTTCTATTTGCCCCATTTTGTAAACCCACTCTTCCTTTGGCCTATCAGCATATAATTCAACTCCGTTTTCATCGGGATCGGCGAGATACATTGCCTCGCTCACCAGATGATCGGAAAATCCCTGGAACTTGACCTTCTTATCAAATAACCTTAAAAACACTCTTGCAAGTTCTGCCCTGTTTGGAAATCTGATTGCTGCGTGAAAGAGTCCTGTTGTTCCCCTGGGTCTTGGTATAGCTGAGCTGTCTTCTTCAAGTTTGATTAAATACGGATATTGCCCGCTAGCTGAAAGAAACGATTTGTTATGAACTGCTTCGATCACTTTAAATCCCATAAAATCGGAATAAAAATTAAGTGATCTTACCATATCCTTAATTTTCAGGTCAACGCTTTGTATTTTAGTATTATCAGGTAATTTCATTTTCTAATTTCCTTTTTCTGTATCAAAAAAGAAGCAATCACACTTGCGGGATTGCTTCTTTAAAAATCAATGTTAATGTCTAAATGATTATGCAGCCGAAGCTTTGTTACTTTCTCTGTGGAATATTCCTGCAAGCAAAAGCGCGCCGCCCATAAGCCCGGCATCTTTATAGAATCCCATCATTCCCATCATCATTGTTTCAGGTTTCATCATTGCGGGAATGTGAATTGTCAAAATGTAAGTAAGAAGCAGCAATGCCAGTAAAAGCATGGCAAGTTTTCCCTGAATTTTTGTAATTGCGGCAAGTCCTGCCAGAATCATGGAAATTCCGGTTACATATATCCATATCACGCCGCCTGGTATGGGAACCATTCCGGCCATCTGGCCTGCATTCATTAAATGCCCTATGCCGAATCCGAGAAACGGAATGGCAAAGAAAATACGTGCAACAACTCCTGTTAAAATATTCATGTTAATTACCCTCCAGGTTAATTAATTAGTTTAGTGAAAAATTCGGTATCTGAAAACTTATACTATTGTGGAATGTCAACTTGCTAATCTTGTACTTTACCATTGGCGCGATAGGGAAATCTCTCAGAAGATCATTTATATGAACTTCGCTTTCGCCGATTGCCATGATCCAGAGCCTGCCTTCTTCAATTGAAAGAGCATAACTTGTAATTACACCCTCATTCATCAATTTGTTGACCATTGCCCTTTGCCGCGGCACAAGCGCAAGGAATTCGTCAGTGAATGGCACAGGCAAATCCATTTCTATCATATATTCAAACATTACTTTTATCATATAATTTTCTCTTTAGTTTAGAGTTCCAAACTTTCCTTCGCGATAATCTAAAAAGGCCTGCTTAATTTCACCCATCGTATTCATAACAAATGGGCCATACTGCACAACAGGTTCATTGATCGGTTCACCGGCAAGCAATAAGTATTCGCTCGGTTCCTGAGCCGTGATCTCATAGTTTTCATCACCTGCTCCAAACATTGCCATTTCACTTTGCAGTATATCTCTGCCGCCGGAGCTTATCTTTCCCTTTGTAACGTATATCATCATGTTTTGGTCATTAGGAATTGAACCTGCTATCTTTGCACCCTTTTCCATTATTCCATGAATGGCCGTAACGGGGGAATAGGTCTTAGCGGCTCCTGTTTTACTCTTGTATGTACCTGCAATAATTCTCTCGGTGACTCCGTTACCGTTGATTGCAGGAATATCTTTGCTCCCGATATCCTGGTATCCTGGATTTACCATTTTAAATTCCCTTGGCAGGTTGATCCAAAGCTGTATGCCATGAATAATCCCGCCTTTTTCCAGGAAATCCTGAGGCTGCTTTTCATCATGCAGAACTCCCGAACCGGCTGTCATCCACTGTACATCTCCGCCGCTTAACTTGCCATGGCTTCCGGTGGAATCACGGTGCTCCATTTCGCCTTCAAACAAAATGGTTACTGCCTCAAATCCGCGGTGCGGGTGCGGCTCAAATGCGAACTTGTTCAGGTAGTTTACCTCAAACGGCCCGAAGTGATGCAGTACAACAAACGGACTTGTTTCAATATTTTCCGCATCGTCAGTTGGCAGGGGAGCGTTAACAATCCTTCCCGGCATTATTTCCTGCTTTTCACTTCTTATTATTTTGATTATTTCTCTGGACATATCTGTGATACTTCTTCAATTATTTTAGATTTTCAAATAGACTTTTTAATTTAGGATCATATTGCTCCTGAAAGATCTCGAATACCACTTCCTTGTTGATCTGCTGCTTAATATTAGTTGCATCAATAGTCTCCTTGAATGTCACATAGCAATCTAATGACTTTATGGCATTATCAATATCAATCTGGTCAACTTCTGCAATGCAATCAATCTCTTCAGGTTTGGAACCGCTTATCTTGAAATGTTTCTGCTTTGCGGCTTCTTCTTCCGTAATTGTAAAGAAGACCAGTCTTTTTAAGTACGGGGCAGTTTCTTTCATTTCAACAAAAACTCTTTTTACTATTCCATGAATTATCAGGTGGTCGTGGAATCCACTTATACCATGAACGGCATATGTAACAATTACATTTGGATTCAATCTTTCGATTTCATCCTTTACAGCTTTTTCAATATCTCTCGGGTCCATTTCCTTCAAACCGCTATCGGGCAGGTCGAGTACATTCATGCCGCTTAGGTTCAGAACTTTTTCAACATCGAGCATTTCTTTGTATCTTACTTCTCCCATTTCTTCAATAGAATAGCCGTATTTGTGGCGCTGTTTAGTTGCACCGCCTTTTGTTAGCGTTAGAAGATATACGTCGTGACCGTCTCTTCGTTGTTTCGACATCAAATGTGCGACGCCAAAAGATTCATCATCCGGATGCGGGAAAATATACAGTATTCTCATTTTACTTTTCTCTTAATTATTTATTAATTGTTGAACTAACGCATAAAATCAGTTTCAGTCAATTCAGGAATTTCTCTTTTGTTAACCTCTCCCTCCGTCTCCCTCTCCTGGGAGGAGAGGGAGGGTATGCTACATTGAAAATTACATTCACCTCTCCTTTCAGGAGAGGGGTTAGGGGTGAGGTCATAATTGCTATGAAAATTCAAGTTTTATGTTTCAAGTAACTTATTTATTCCAAACTATTTTTTCACTAAGCGGAATTATCCTTTTGCCTTCATGAATAATATCAGCATATCCAAAGTAAAGAATTCCCATAACTGTATCTTCATCGGAAATCTTTAAGAATTTCTTCATTTCTTTTTTATGCGTCATTCCGCCGGTTGACCAGAATCCTGCAATTCCAAGGGCAGCTGCTCCAAGCAAAATATTCTCAATTGCAGCGGAAACCGCGGCTATTTCTTCTATTTCTGGTATATCAACATTCAAGCTACGCTTAAGGTATGTTACAACAATATGCGATACATTTTTGCCGTTTCCCAAGATCTTTTCATATTTGTCCTGTTTAAAATTATCCTGTGATGTACTGTTCTTATAAAGCTCGGCATGTTCAAGTGCAAATGCTTTAGCTTTATCACCGGGATAGACTATGAATCTCCAAGGCTCGGTAATTTTATGGGTTGGTGCCCAGTCAGCAAGATACAGAAGCTCCCAAATCTGCTCATCGGGAATTAACTTACCGTTCATCTTCGGCGGCTTTATTGACCTTCGGTTTTTGATTACTTCAGAAAGTACTTTAAATTTATCACTCATATTATTTTTTTGCTGCGTTAGTTTACCGGAATTTCGATCAGCAGTATTTCAGAATCGGTTTTAGCTTCGATCTCAGTCTCTATAATATCTTCTATTCCTATTGCATCACGGTCTTTTAGTTCTTCTGCTGCAACTGATACTGTGCCTTTTAACACAAATAAATAAAAAGCATTACCTTTGTGTTTAATACTATAATTAACTTTCTTGCCGGCACTCAGGTTGCCAAGAGAGAAATATGCGTTCTGGTTTATCCACAAAGCATTGCCGTTTTTTTCCGGCGATACTACAAGTTGCAGCTTATTTTCTCTTTCCTTTTCAGGAAAAGTCTTCTGATCATATCTTGGCTTAATATCCCTTTCCTTGGGGAAAACCCAGATCTGCAGAAAATTTACAGGATCTTTTTTTGAGGCATTGTATTCGCTGTGATACAGCCCTGAGCCTGCCGACATAATCTGCACATCACCTGTATTGATTACATGCTCGTTGCCTTCGCTATCTTTATGTGCAAGTGCGCCTTTTAAAGGTATGGATATAATCTCCATGTTGTCATGCGGATGTGTTCCGAAGCCTTCACCTGGTTCAACTATATCATCATTAAGAACCCTTAAGAGTCCGAAGCGGACTTTTTGAGGGTTATGATAATTTGCGAAGCTGAATGTATGCCTGCTCTTAAGCCAGCCGTGATCTACAAGTCCTCTTGAATCTGCCCTGTGAATTATTGTTTTCATTATTTTTGAAATTCCTTTCTTCTTCTGTTGTGAATACTTACGCCGCTTTGCTTATTTCAATTGTCTTTTTCATTTCAGCAAAGATCTCGATCTTTATATCTGCGCCGACTGCAAATCCGCCTGCTTCCGTAAGTGTATTCCACTGCAGCCCGAAATCAAAGCGGTTCAATTTGCCTGTTATCTCAAATGCTGCGATCTCGCTTCCGTCCATTGCTTTTGCCAAACCATTATAAGCGACATTAAGTGTAACTGGTTTGGTTATTCCTCTCATGGTCATATCTCCTGTCATCTCGAAACTACCATCACTTACTTTTTTGAATTCAGTTGAAACGAAATTCATCTTGGGGTGATTTTCTGCGTCGAAGAAATCTGCTGAACGAAGATGACCATCGCGCATTTCGTTGTTAGTGCTTATTGAATCAACATCTGCTTCAAATGTTACTTTTGAATCAGTGAAATCATCTTTGTTTGAATCAATTGCTGCATCAAAAGTTTTGAACTGCCCAGTAACTGTTGATACAACAAGATGTTTCACTTTGAATTTGATCTCTGAATGTATTGGATCTATTTTCCAATTTGTCATTTAATTACCCTCCAGGTTAATTAATTTTTATTAAATATGTTTGTTGAAAAAACTCTTAACCCATATCTTTGTATAATTTTTCGGTTAATTCAGATAGAAGCTTGCATTCTTCATCGCTCAGGTTGGCTGTAGACTCAGCATGTTCTATTGAAACAAGCGGGTTAACTTTGTTTACTATTTCAATGCCTTTACCAGTTATCTTAGTTATTGACATTCTTCTGTCCTCTTCTGTTCTGATCCTCTCAACGAGCCCCTGCTTTTCTAGCCTGTCTATTATCCTTGTTATATCAGGCGATCGTTCAATCATCCTCATGGCAATTGCGCATCTTGCGTGGCCTTCGGGATAAACACCTTTCAAAATCCTCAGCACATTATACTGTGCGCCTGAGATCTCAAACTTTCCGAGGATTTTTTCGATCTTTCCCGAGAAGTAAGATGCTGCAATTGCCAGGTTAAGCGCAACTTCTTCCCTTAGGGGAGGTTGCTTAGTTAATTTTAATCTATTTTGTAAATTCTCGCCCATTTCCGTGTTCTAACATTATGTGTTGAAACAAATATAATACATGAAAATGCGTGTGTCAACACCTATTTCGATAATTAATTGATTATTATTTAGTTAAATTAGGGTTTTTTTGTAAAAATACACATTGCGACGCTGTGAACATACTTTCCATTAATGATCATATCATTAAGAAACTTGCCTTCAATTTTAAAACCAAGCTTTTTATAGAGTGCAATCGCGTTTTTATTTGTAGAGAAAACATATAGCGAGATTTTCCTGTTAAGAGGATTGGCTTTTCCCCAGTCGATCATTCCCTGTACAAGGATTCTTCCAATGCCCATACCGCGCCATTGTTTTTTCAGGAAAACCGAAAAAAGCCCGGTGTGTGCAGTTCTTCTTGTATCCCAATTATCAAATGAAAGAAATCCGGCAATGTCATTTCCAACTTCAGCAACAAGATAAATTTTTCCGGGTGCACTTTTGAAACGTAATATTTTTTTGGATTCAGAACTTACCGTAGCTGAATACTCGTCCGGTTCAGCTAATGTTAAAGGTCCCTCAGCAATTACACTCTTCATGAGCTTAATAATTTGTGAAGCATCTTTTGCCTGTGCAGACCTTAGGATAAGAATCCTGCCGGTTCTCATCTTAAATTCTTTACTTAATATAGTACTCATTTTTCCAATTACTTTATGAATGCCATTTTTTTTGAATCGACAAAAGTTCTTTGAATGCCATCATTATAACGCGCAACTATTGTATAAAAATAAATTCCACTTGCAAAATTTGCAGCGTCAAGTTCCGCAAAATTGTCACCAAATGTCCGGTTTCCATCAACCAGTACAGCAGACTGTCTTCCTGAAGCATCATAGATCTTTAAAGTCACATAGCTATCATACTTTAGGCAGTACTTTATTGTTGTTGAGGGATTAAAAGGATTCGGATAATTCTGGAATAACCTGAAGTTATCCGGAACAATCGGGGGAGTATCCTTAAGCTTAAATGCAGTTCTAAAAATATACAGGCCGGTAGATCTATCTGAAGCTAGTATCTTCTCTGATGGAAATACAAATGGCCCCCAGCAGCCATCAAAAGTGGTGCTATCGTTTTGCCGATAAGTGTCGTAAAAGGCTGCCTCAAACGGATTACTCGGATCGCGTATATCAACTATCCTTAGCCCGGCAGTATAATGCGCGGCAAAAAGATAATTGCCGTATAATTCCACATTATGTATGATAGAAGTTGTTATTCCGGGAGGGTGCCATTCAGAAAGTTTGATTACATCAAAAATATTAGATATTTCCCAAATCTTAAGTAATCTGGGATTGCCGCCGATCTCATCAGTTACATAGGCAATTCGTCTATCCGGAGATATGGCAATGTTATGGGGACCCGGCTGAGGAATGTTCTCCCAGCTTGTTATAGTTCTTAAGTTATTCTTATCAGAAGCGTCTATTATTGAGATAGTTCCGGGTGGTGAATAAATATTACAGGCAAAAATTGTATCATTAACAACCCTGCAATCATGAACAACCTGGCTTTCCCACTCGCCGCGTTTCACGGGACTCTCAGGATTGGTTATATCGAGTACAAACAATCCGCCAATAAAATAATCACCTGCATTAATGTACAGGTAAGGACCGTTCTGAGAAATGGTGTGCCCTCTTGAAAATCCGTTAAAGAAAAACGTGTTTACAAGTCTTGCTGAATCAGGCAGGTACTGCAGGTCAATTATCTGCAATCCGCTTGAAACTCCGTCAGCAACTACATAAGCGTAATGGCTGAATACTTTCATTTCCCGGCAGCATGAAGGCGTATCAACACCGGGCACATAAGCAACCTCACGGATATTATTCAGGTTGGTTACATCAATAAACGCAGTACCTTTAGCACAGCCAAGTATTGCATACTCCCGTCCCACAGGAGATGTGTATCCCCAGCAGGAAGAATATAAACCGTCTGCGGAATGCTGATCTATATTTGCGTGCAATTGAATATTTGAAGATTGCTGTGCAAATGCAATACTTCCAAACAAAATGTTAAATAATAAATATATTATGCAGATTCTTATCATAAAACGTGATTATATCAGTTATTAACAAATATATGGAGTATAAGATTCTTTAGAAAGACTATATTATGCTAAAATAAATTGGACGGTTCATTGAGAAATACTATTACTGAATCAAATCTTTTTTGTGTTTTGATATGTTAACTAAGTACATTTGAAAGGGAAATTAATATTTTTATCTTTGTAATAATTAAATAATTAATTGTAAAATGAAAAGAGCTAAGATACTTGTAAGCCTTTTACTGATAATATTAATATCCGGAGTTTCTTACTCCCAGCTTAGTTTTAAGATAGGACCAATGATAGGGCTGGCATCTCCAACAGTTGATTATAGCGGCGATGTTAAGGACTTCTATGCGGGTACGAAATATGGCCTGAGATCTGGAATGAACTTTGGCGCATTAAGTAAGGTTGTATTGGGCCCATTGAACGGAAGATTATCTGTGAGCTATGCATCAATTGATAACAGCGGAGTAGCAAGTACAGATCAGCCTAACAGCACGCTTACCGTTAATAATAGTATTTTCATGTTCACCCTTGGTACTGAGTTTGGCTTTGGTATTCCTTTCAGTCCCGTTAAACCTTATGCAGGAATAGACTTGCTGATATCTTCCATAAGCGGTTCTTTCAAATTCAATCAGACAAACGGGAGTGGAATTACAAACGACGAGAAGAGCATAAAGTCTGCTTCAAGGACAGGGCTAGGCTTTGCTATGGGTGCTGAGATCACATTTGGGAAGACATTCACAATGGATCTAAGCCTCAGGTATAACCTTATTAACCTATTTGGCAAATCTTACGAGGGAGTTACAAATTCCAATAACAGAGTAGATGCATATACATCTTTAAACGATGCTGCTGATCCCAATTACAGTGCAACAAATTCAAATCATCCGGTTGGCAATGATAGATCTATAGCTACAATTCAAATACAACTGGGTATACTGTTCGGATTCTGAGAAATATTATGTATATTTGAATACAAAGCTTTTTTACAAATCTAATATCAAAAAAAATGAATAAAATATATAAAGTTTCGTTACTGACAATATTTGTTTCTATATTTTTCCTGAATCTCGGCTGCTCCGGGGTGATGGATGCCATCACAAATGTTCAGCGGCTGCAATTCAAGCTTGATAAAGTTACAGGCATGAAACTGGCAGGTGTACCTCTATCAAACATCGGTTCTATCAGCAATATCAGTCTGCTTGATGCGGCAAATCTGCTGGCAAACTTTACACAAGGCAAATTGCCGGTTGAATTCACTCTTAACGTTCTGGCAAGGAATCCCAATGACGGAACAGGCGGAACAAAAATTACTTCTGCTGTGATCAAGAATCTGGCGTGGAGACTGTTTATAGATAGTAAAGAAACAATAAACGGTAATGTTGGGAATATTTCAATTCCGGGCGTGGGTCAGTCAACAAATATTCCTATCGGGATGTCGTTTGATCTTATTAAATTCTTCAATGATGCCGGGTATGATAGCCTGCTTAACCTGGCACTTGCACTCGGCGGAAAGAACGGTTCATCTTCAAGAATAATGCTTAAGGTGCAGCCCACCGTGGAAACAGTTTTCGGGCCAATTACATACCCGGGCGAATTTGATGTAATCGATAAGGAATTCCGCGCTCAGTAAAATTGAATTAAAGTTTAAAGCAATTTAAAGGAGTTCCGACCGGAACTCCTTTGTTGTTTGGATTATTATATATTATATATCCCCTCCGATTAAAAAAATTAGTCAGCTTCAATTTGCGAATGTATTTTCATTATGAAAGGAGAAATAATGAAAAAATGGAAAACCGGAAGAACTGAGTTTTACGAAAGTGCTGTTTCGATGGGATTTTACGGCAGGGATGATGCCGGGCTAACTGGCAAGAAGGACAACGTCAGGAAATTCTGGGAAGATGTATTCATAAAACTTGTTTGTCGTCCGTTCATAGAAAACAGGGTGCCTGCCAATAAGAAACTAAGGATTCTTGACCTTGGTTCAGGAAGCGGAGAAGGTTTTGAACTTCTCACTCATATCCCGCCATCTAATCCGCAGGGAAATACGAATAAAGATTTTATCCTCAGGGCTTCAGAAATTGATAAATACGTGGGGTTGGATATTAGCCCTTCAATGATTGGGCAAGGAAGAGCGAATTACAGAGATATGGGAAACGTTTCTTTCGAATATGCTAATCTAGAAGAAGGATTGCCTGCTGTTGTTATGAAAGAAAAACCCTTTGATATCTATTTTTCTTCATATGGCTCATTGTCCCATCTTAATGAAGATTCACTGTCGCACTTGATGCAAATGATTTTCCGTCACGCAGCCAAAGGATCATTATTGATTTTTGATGTACATGGGAAGTTTTCCCCATCATGGCCGAAATACTGGAATGAAAAAAGCATCATGCTTCCGTATACAATGGCTTACCTGCTGCCCGGGGATAAAAGAAATGAAGAGAAAATTGAATGGTTCAATATCTCTTACTGGAGTCCTGAAGGATTGAGGGAAGTGATTTCCAGAACTGCCGGTAATGCGGGTGTTAATGCTAATATATTATACATGCTGGATAGAAGCATATTTACCGGCAGGCATATTGATACGGGGCTTTTGAGCAGGAAACCGCTTCCACTGCGATACCAGGTTAGCAGGCTCCTGGACCATGGATACAGAGGAGAAGTGGAACACTTGAAGATCGACTTAAACCACCTGGAAGAATTCAGAGATCACATCCCGTTACCGGCATGGGAGAGACTTAATGATTATCAGAAAAAATGGAATAAGATAATTTATCTTCTTGAGGCTTTGATGAACAGCGAAGACACCAAAGTTAAGAATTTTATAGAGAATACCGATATTGAGTTAATGAGTGATGACCTTAAATTTATTACCTGGCTGTACAGAAACGCTGATAGGTTTCCCGTTGTGGATTTTTGGGCCAGCATAATAGGGCCTCAAATAGCAGTCATCTTAAGAAATATTGAGATGTCTTATTCAGAAGGCTTAGGGTGCGGTCACGGGCTCATCTGCGCAATTGAAGTTGTAAAGTAAAATAAAAGCCCCGGCAAATTCAGCCGGGGCGCAAATCAAGATGCCATTGATAAGACTACTTATTTATCGCCCGGACCTCTGATATCCTTTTGGTTCGATTCAACCTTAACCTGAACTTTATCGCCATCTCTTGTGATAATAATATCGCTGTCTTTCAAACCGGGGCTTTTGAATTCATCTTTTATCATCTTCCTGATCTCATCATCACTTTTGCCTTTAAATTTGTCCGGGTCCGCTTTCCTCTGTAATAGCTTCACTTTTTCCTGACCATTGTCTTCGTCAATTGTCATCTCAAATGACTTCGGGTTCTTATCCGATTCCGGATTCTCTAGGTGAATATCCCTTCTGCCGTCAGGACCGGTCGTGAAACTGATCTTCATTTCCGCGCCCTGTTCCTTTAGCTGCTTCTGCACTTCGCTCTCAAGCTCCTGATCGCTCATTCCGGTAGCATCAACCTTAATGCTGAAAAAATTATCCAGCGCTGCGGAATAGAGCGGGCGTTTTAAGTCATAGTTAAGAGACTTCATTCTGATCGTGGTAATATTGCCAAAGGCTTCTATTTCTTTGCAGTAAGCCTTGGCATCCTCTTCTGTAGCATTGGGGAGGATAATGGTGTACAGTGTTTGAGAGACTCCGTTATTTGTGTTTTCATTTGACGAGACCTGTGCATTTTTGATCCATGGCAATGAATTCAGTTTTTCGTGAAAGCCTGTATTATCCGCGGGCACTGTTAGAGTTATCATTTGTCCGGCTGACTCGGTTTGCGTGACTGGCATATTGCATGCGCCAATTACTACTGCAAGCGCGATGACTGTATATACCAGGCGGAGCTTGTGGGCAAAAAAGAAATTCTTCATCTTTTGGAGCTTCCTTTCGGTTTTTTGGTTTTCAATTTTAATGTTGGTTTTATAAAGCCAGTTTTCAACAGCGGGAAAGCTATCCGTGTAATTTTCGGCTTTTAACCTTTTAAAATGATGCTCCAAAGACCTGTTCTTTTCTTCAGCGTTCAATTCTGATCTCCGAGATGAGTTTGAGTGTTTCATTTTCAATATCTCCTGTGAAGTCACCTGGATACTCCCGGGATGCTTCATTTTGGGTTAAAAAATTTTCCTGCTGAATAATATACTTCTTGAGTTTCGCCCTGGCCCTGCTTAAGCGAGATTTCACGGCTGAAAGACTTTTTTCCTGCTGAATAATCCTAATCTCTTCTATCGAAAAATCCGCAATTTCAAACAAAAGTATTGCTGCTCTTTCTTTTGAATTAAGCCTTGCAAGCGCTTTGGAAAGTATGAGCTTATTATCATTGCTTTCAGTCCTGTCATACACCTCAGGCATCGAAGCAACATTCGGATTATCATCAAGCGGCAGGAACTTCTTCCAGAAATGCTTTCTTATCGACGTGTAAAAAGTAGTAGTTATTATCTTAAAGAACCATGAGCGAAATTTTGAAGTATCTCTGAGCGATCCAAAGTTCTCCATCGCAAGCAGTAATGATTGCTGAAGTACATCTTCAGCATCATCGGGTGACCAGCCTGCACATAAAGCCTTTGAGTACTTTACTGCATCATTATAAAGAGGCTCTAGAAGCCCCGTGAATTCACGAATATCTTTTGACATTAATTATTTTAACGTTAAAACCGGATCCTGTTTATTAGATGCAGCCGGAGAGAAAAAGTCGCATCAATTAAATTAGTTCATAATATACAAATTTATGTTATTTTTGGCATTAATCAATTCATATTCAGGAAAATAATTGAATTCATGAAGAAAATACTTGTTTTTGGCGATTCAATTACGTGGGGGTACAATCCTTTGGATGGCTCCAGGTATGAGTACTCCGAAACCTGGCCCGGTATATTGCAAAGCTCTCTTGAGAGTGAATACCTGGTTATTGCAGAATCCCTACCGGGAAGAACTACATGCTGGGATCTGCCCTATATGTCTTATAGGAGTGGCAAAGAGTATCTACCGATGTTAATCGAATCACATGTTCCGATTGATCTGGTAATATTTATGCTTGGAATTAATGATCTAATCTGCTCGCTTGAAAAGTCAGCAGATGATTCGGCCTCCGGATTGCTTTCTCTTATAAGGATAGTTTTGTCATCCGTTCCCGGATTTTTAATTCCCAAAATACTAGTGGTATCTCCGCCGAAGCTTGGCGATCTTTCCAGGTTCAATGATGTATTCTATGAAGGCAAGGCTGAAGAATCAAAAAAACTATCGGAGAAATATGAAGCAGTTGCCAAAATGTGCAAAGTTGAATTTCTTGATTCAAATAGTTTCATAAAAGCATCGGAAGTTGATGTAGTTCATCCACTCAGTGACCAGTACCCGCTGCTTGTGGGTGCAGTATTTA
>JAIOIK010000076.1 GCA_019912545.1 Ignavibacteria bacterium
TTTCCCAAGAGTAATTGAACTCCTGAAAGAGCTTGCAGAGTACGAAAAGCTTGTGCCTCCTGATGATTATGCTGTAAAAAGGTTGTATAAGGCCGCATTTAAGAAAAAGCCATTCATAAAAATGCTTGTTGCCAAGCAGAATAAGGAAATTGTTGGTTATGCAATATATTTTCACTCATATTCTACCTTCCTTGCCAAAGACACCTTTTTCCTTGAAGACATCTTTGTTACACAAAGCCTGCGTAACACCGGAATTGGCACATTGTTCTTCGAAAAGCTGGTTAAACTTGCAAACAAACAGGGCTGCGGAAGAATGGAATGGAGCGTGAATGACTGGAACATTAACGCAATTGCATTCTACAAAAAAATCGGCGCTGTGCCGCTCTCGGACTGGATCTACTACAGGCTTACTTTTTGAGCAAAAAGCATTTGATAATATTATTTGACGGAGTCTGTAATTTTTGTAACAGCTCCGTCAATTTTATTATGTCGTGTGATAAGCATGACAGGTTCCGTTTTGCAGCGCTGCAGTCAGAACCCGGAATTGAGCTGCAAAAGAAGTACGGATTGGATTTCAACGATATACAATCATTTATTTTAATTGATGGTAACAGGTTTTACAGAAAAACTACTGCCGCGTTGAAAGTCGGTTGGTATCTTGGATTCCCTTATAATATTTTCTATCCATTGATCCTTGTCCCTCCTTTTATCCGCAATATTATCTATAACATCATTGCAAAGTACCGTTACAAATGGTTCGGAAAGAAGGAAGCATGCCGGATTCCAACACCGGATGAAAGAGCGAAATTTTTGTAATCACATAGTGCCTTCGCATTGATTTTCCATACTCCGGTTTGTTAAATGGACTCATTCGAAGAGTTCGGAAATGCATTAGAGAAAACTCGTGTAATTCGTGGCGATATTTTTCTTTTTTCCTGAAGACACTGAAATCATCCGGTTAAAGAAATACTCTTTTCTCTTTATTTTACCGCCAAATTTTCATATATTTGTAAAATTCATATTAAAAATCCCCAATTTATCATCGCATTGTTATTGAACCGGAAGACAGCACGTTATATCTTCTTATTTTTCATAATACTCCTTGCATCGGTATCTCAATTAATATCCCAGCCAGCTAAGTTACTTACACGCAATTCTCAGGAAATTCCTGAAGTCTATCTTAAGAACCTGCAGAACGATTACCGCAAGCTTATAAATTTGAACGGCCAGTGGGATTTTTCATCGCAGGACATTCCCGCTTCCACAATACAAGTGCCTTTCTGTTATGATTTCAAAGGCAAGGCAACCTGTTCCAGGTCGTTCAGCACAGGGCTTGATCTGCCTAATGACTGGAACTACGTTATATTCTGTGACGGAGTTAATTACCAGTGCGAGATAAAGATCAATGGCAGCTTTGTGATAAAACATGAAGGCGGATTCACACCTTTTTCATCTCCGGTTGCCGAAGGCATAATAAAGGAATCCGGCAATACAATTGAGGTTAAGATAGATAATACACTTGATGTATCCAGAACTATCCCTTTAAAAAACACTGCAAATTACCCCAAGAACTATGGCGGTATTTACAGGGATATTTATATAATGGCAGTCCCAAAGATGTTTATCAAATCTATAAACATACTTTCTGAAATTGATATTAACCTAAATGCTGATCTAAAAAACACCATAACACTAAGCGGCACAGATATTGAGAGGTATCTTGGCGGCGATAAAAAACTCACGGTAAAGACCGAGCTGTTTGATACTTCCGGCACGGTAAAAGCATCAAGTGATGCTGCTGTGTTTTCAATTTCTTCAAATTCCACAGTCCAGGTAGTAAATTCACTCAGCCTTAACAGTCCGGTTTACTGGTCTTCAGAGTATCCTTATCTTTACAAACTGAAGGTAACGCTATCCAAAGGTGATGAGATAATTGATTCATATGTAACAGATTACGGCATATATGAGCTTGTGCGTAAATCCGGTAACATTATGCTCAACAGCAATGAGTTTAAATTTAAAGGAATAAATTATATTGAAGAGTTTGGCGGAATGGGCTTATGTGCTTCTTATAATGATGTTGAACGCGATGTTAAAATGATTAAATCTCTTGGATGCAATATAGTAAAGTTGTATGGCAGGCCTGCGAGTCCGTACCTTATTGATCTTTGCAACCGCTACGGATTGCTTATCATGGAAGAGCTTCCTGTATTCACAGTTCCTTCAGGAATTCTTGAAACCGAAAATTATCTGCAGCTTGCCGAAAATCAGCTCAGTGAAATGATCAGCGCGCATAAGAACAATCCCTGCATTTTCGCATATGGCCTTGGTAACGATTTTGATGTTACCGGCGCTGCCGGGCAGAATTATGTTAAACAAATGGTGGACAAAGCCCGCACGCTTGATAACAGGTTATTGTATTACTCATCAAGGAATTACTACGATGATAAGTGCAGAAACCTTGTGGATTTTACCGGCCTGAATTTTTATGATAACGACCTCGGTATCCTGAAGAACATTTCTACTGATATTAAGCTAAAGAAGGAAAAAGTATTTATCGCAAATTATGGGAAACTGATTAATCCGGCTAATACTTCGGGTTATAGCGATCCCAACTCTATTGAATCTCAATCAAAGTTTGTTGTAGATTTTAATAAGCTTTACAAAAGCTCATCGTTCATGGGAGGATTCTTCCAGTCGTTTACAGACTGGAATTCCGATATGCCGAACCTGAAATTCCCTGACCCCGTTAATCAATATATGCGGACAAGCGGATTATATACACTGTACCGTGAGCAGCGCCCCCCTGCCATAATATTCCGCAAAGAAAATCTTGATGAAGATATTCCGAATCTTAATATCGGGACATATTCAAAAGAAGCTCCGCTTGTTTTTGTATTCACAGGACTTGTAACATTTATACTTTTTATATACCTTGCAAACAGCGTCCGCAGATTCCGGGAGAATGTCTGGAGAGCGCTTTTCAGGCCGTTCATTTTCTTTACTGATGTCAGAGAGCAGAACCTGATCCCTAAATTCCATAATTTTCTGATGGCGGTAATCCTTTCTGTAGGAAATGCTTTGTTCTTTGCAAACTTATTGTATTTCTGGAAAGACTCGCAGTTATTGGATATAATGCTCTCGGTAATTGTTTCGTATGATTCAGTTAAAATATATGCTGACCAGTTCATAGCAAATCCATTGAAACTAACCGGCATACTTGCGGTGATCTCGTTTGTTAAAATTTTTGTGTTTGCAGTCATAATCTGGCTTTTTTCACTGACTATAAAATACCGTGTTGGCTTTAACAATATATATACCGTTACCGTTTGGGGATTGCTTCCAACAATACTGCTGCTTGTTATGGGAACCTTTTATATAAGGATACTCCAGGCAAATACCGATTTCGTAATTATCGGGCTTGCAATTGCGACATTTGTTTACCTGCTTTCATTATACCGCGTACTGAAAGGCACATACATTATTTTTGATACTTTCTTCATTAAGGTATATGCTTACGGAATACTTTCTATAGTAGTGCTTGGAGGCGGAGTTATGTTCTATCTGAATACAACCAAATACGTAATCGACTATTACAGGCTGGTTTTGACATTCCTGAAATTTTAGGTAGTGGGGTATTTTCAAACAGTCCGATTTGTCATTCCTCGAGAGCAGGAATCTTGTATGATCTTAGTAAGATTCCGCATCAAGTGCGGAATGACAATAACGCGCAAATTTGAAAATACCCCATTACAAAAATTTAGCACTTTTTTAACATACTTAGCCAATTTTTAATTATATTTGTAGTGGCTAAGTAAGTGGATTTAGAGACATTTAATATAACTATTTGTATTTAAGTAAGCTGGAAATATTCGGATTTAAGTCATTTGCCGATAAGATCTCTGTCGATTTCGATGCGGGTATGACTTCAATTGTTGGCCCTAACGGCTGCGGCAAGACAAACATTGTTGATGCTGTCCGCTGGGCAATAGGCGAACAAAAAGCCAGCGTACTTAGAAGCTCCACAATGGAAAACGTTATTTTTAACGGCACTAAGAACCGTAAACCGCTTGGTTACGCAGAAGTATCCCTGACAATACAGAATACAAAAGGCATCCTTCCTTCAGAATACACAGAAATCAAGTTAACCCGCAGATGTTTCCGCGACGGAGCAAGCAATTATATGCTAAATGGCGTTAACTGCCGCCTGAAGGATATTACCGCTCTGTTTATGGATACCGGCATGGGCTCAGACGCGTATTCAGTGATTGAGCTTAAAATGGTTAATGAGATCCTTTCACACCGTACGCAGGATAGAAGAAAGCTGTTTGAAGAAGCTTCGGGCATTACCAAGTATAAAGAAAGACGCCGCGAAGCGTTATATAAACTTGAAATTGCAAAAGAAAACATCAACGAAGCAAATATAGAGATCCGCAACCGCCAGCGTACTGTTAACGCTTACGAAAGAATTGCCCAAAAGCAGCAGGAAGCCAAAGAGATAAGCACTCGCCTGAAAGATATTGAAATTGATTATCATCAGCGCGCTTATTCAAAATTGATAGATGAAACAAAGAACATTGAAGAAGAGCTCAAAAACAAGGAAACCGAAAGAGAGAATCTGCAGGCAAAGCTGAATGATAATGAGGCAATAATTGAAAAGTATAAAACTGAATTGAATGATACTGAAACAAGGCTAAATGAATCACGGGATAAGCTGAACAATGTTAACTTGCAGATAAATGAGATCCAAACATCGATCTCAATAGCAGAGCAGAGAATGAAGTACCTGCATGAAAATATTGACCGTTTCTCGAGGGAAAAAATAGATATTGAATCAGAGATCGAGAAACTTTCCGCCGGCAAAACCGCAATTGAGGATAAGATCCTTGTGCTAAAGAGCACCCAGGAACTCATGGAAGGCTCTCAGAACACCAAGAAATCAGCCTTAGACGAAACTGAGCATAAGGTAAAATCAAGCAAGGAAGAACTGAAAGATCTTACTCTTAAACATGCAGCATCATCTAAAGGACTAATTGAGAAGCAGAATGAATACGAGATAATAAAGAACAGGCTTGAAGACCAGCTTTCACGCTCAGGCAGGCTTACCGAAGAGAATATTGTAAATATTAACAAAGTATCCGGATTTGACAAAGAACTTCACGAATTTGAAACCGAACTTGCCCTGTTAAAAGACAAACTGGCTAAGTTAACTGCCGAACACGAAGAACAAAAAAGCATTAAAGGAAGTTATGCAGAACAGATTAGCACACTTGAGAAGGAAATAATATATAAGAAGCACGAAGCAGATAAGTTAAGCAGTAAGATAGAGTTCCAGAAGAACCTTCTTGAGAATTATGATGATTATTCAGAAGGCATAAAATATCTTGTTAAAGAAGCCGGTGAAAAAGGTGCAAATGTTGTAATTGATAAACTTGAAGTAGAAGACAAATTCAAAATTGCAATTGAAACAGCTTTGGGAGAGATCTCAAATTACCTGATTGTTAATGATATTGATGCTGCCGAGAATTTTATAAAGATACTTACGCGCGATCAAAAAGGCAAAGTAACCTTCATCATTAAAGACCAGCTTTACAAAACCACGCTTAATATCTTCCAGGAAGAATTCCCTGAGATACTCACTCACGAGGGAGTTTACGGCTGGGCTGATAACTTTGTTAAATGCCCTGATGAATACCTTATGATATACAAATACATGCTTGATGAATTCATAATTGTTGAAAACCTGGATATTGCAAAAAAACTTTCCAAAGATACTTTCATAAAGTTCATTACTCTTGACGGGGATATTGTCACTAACAGCTTTTTGCGCGCAGGCAGCAGGACAAATGAAGAATCACTTAAAATTGGCCGTGAAAAACTGATCGCTGAACTTGAGTCAGGCATAACAGTAATTGAATCCGCAATTGAAGCTGATAACAGGAAGCTTTCTGAACTCAGGAACAGCTATGCTGCAGTTGATATTGATATTCGCGCAGGTAAGATCCAGGAATTGAGAGCTTCTGTGCTCAATTGTACAGGAAGAATTCAGCAGATCGAGTATCAAAAATCCGAAACTAATAAACTCACATCCGGATATAAAGAAGAAAACGATGAGCTGAGCATCTCTAACAAAGAGCTATCGAAAAAAATGGATGCGCTGATAGCTGAAATTGAAAGCGCAGAAAATGTTAAGTATCAGCGTGAAAAAGAGCTCGAGCATTTCACAACCGAGCTTGAAAACCTTGCTGACGAACTAACCTCCAAACGCGAAGAATACAATTCATTTAATTTAGAAATTACAAAGATCAGTGCCGAAGTTTCAAATCTGGATAACGAGCATGTAAGAACAGAGGAAAGTATCAAATCCAGACGGAACAATATTGAAGCAAGGGCTCTGGAGTGCAATGAATATGAAAATGAAATAAAGAAACTTCAAAGCGAGATCGAGTCTTACAATCAGGATGGTACTGTAAACGGTTACAGGCCAAAACTTAGACAATTGGAAACCGAACGGGCCGGCATTGAGTCTGATTTCAGCCTTATCAGAAGTGAATACGAAGTAAAACGTTCACTGGTAGATAAAGTTGAACATGAGCAGAAATCACTCAGAAATATCCGCGACGGCATCATAGATTTCATACATAAGAATGAAATGCAGCTTACAAAAGACCGCCTCGAGACAAAAGAACATAAAGACAGGATAAAAGAAGAATACGATCTGGATATTGAATATACTGTATTTGAAGACCGTGAGATCTTTGATTACCTAAGGGCAAAAGCAGAAGTTGACCGTCTTAGAAATAAACTAAGGCAGCTTGGCGGTTCCGGACAAATGGAACTTGGAATTTATGAGCAGGAAAAGCAGGAACTTGAAAAGCTTACAGAAGAAAGAAACGATCTGGTTAAAGCAGAGCATGACCTTGTGGGTCTTATCGACGAAATAAACAAGACTGCACAGAACAAATTTACTGAAACTTTTGAACAGATCAGGCAGAATTTCATGGCGATATTCCGTGAATTGTTTATGGAAGGTGATGAATCCGATCTTAGGCTTGTAATTGACCCTGAAAATCCGGACCCGCTTGATGCAAAAATAGAGATTATTGCAAAACCCAGGGGCAAACGTCCTCAATTGATAGATCTGCTTTCAGGTGGCGAAAAAACTTTGACTGCTATTGCGCTTCTTTTTGCAATTTACCAGGTTAAGCCTTCACCTTTCTGCATACTTGATGAGGTTGATGCTCCGCTGGATGATGCCAATATTGATAGATTCATCAAGATCATCCGCAAATTCTCTGAAGATACTCAGTTCATTATTGTTACGCATAATAAACGCACTATGGAGGCAGCTGACTCCATGTACGGTGTAACAATGGCAGAACAGGGCATTTCTACTATTGTAAATGTGAAGTTCAACGATCAGAAAATAGCTTCATAAAATGATTTTCATCGTCACCGATCATAATTTTTTCAAAATGCTCTCTTAATTAATTCTTCAATTTATTTAAAGCAATTCTAACTAACCAAAATGACAAACGAACAAAACCAATTTCTTGTTAACCTTGTTAACACACCAGCCCCGTCCGGCTTTGAAGAACCCGTTCAGAAGATCTGGAAAGAAGAAGTAGAAAAGTTTTGCCCTGATATCACAAAAGATGTTCATGGCAGTTTAACGGCAGTATTAAATCCCGGCAAAGATAGATCCATAATGATTGTTGGCCACTCAGATGAAGTGGGACTTATAATCAATTATATTAATGATGACGGATTTATCTATGTTAGGCCGATTGGCGGAATTGATGCAACAATACTGGCATCTCACCGTGCAAGGATCCTTACAAAAAAAGGTGTTGTACATGCAGTTATTGGCAGAACATCACTTCATTTGCTAACAAATACACAAAAAGACAAAAAGCTCGAAATGCATGATGTCTGGCTGGATATAGGCGCGAAGAACAGAAAAGACGCACAGAAATACATTTCCATTGGTGATCCGGTTGTATTTGGTGAGAATTATGAAGAATTAACTAACGGCACCGCTGTATCAAGATGCTGGGATAACCGTATAGGTGTATATATAGTAGCAGAAACACTCAGGAAACTTTCGAAGGTTAAAAACCTGAAGAATACTGTTTATGGTGTATCCTCAGTTCAGGAAGAAGCAGGCGTTTGGGGCGCCGGAAATCCGGCTTACATCTACAAACCGAATGCGGCTATAGCAATCGACGTTATCCCCTGCTCCGATCAGCCTGAGATCCCGAAAGAAAAGTTTGGTGTTACCAAACTTTCTGAGGGCCCTGTTATAACACGCGGAGTTCGCAGCAATAATAAGATTGCCGATGAACTGATTGAAGCGGCAAAGCGTAAAAAAATGAAATACCAGATAGATGTTGACTACGGGCATACTTGGACAGATGCAGACCCGATCTCACAATCAAGATCAGGCATTGCCATTGGAGTGGTCTCAGTTGCAACCAGGTATCTGCACTCATCTGTTGAAACATTAAGCTTAAAGGATATCGATCTTACAGTTGACCTGTTAACAGAATATATTACAAAAACAAAATTAGAATTTTAGAAAAATGAAAAAAGCAATTTTAAGTTCGGTTTTATTATTATTAATTATTTCATTAATTGGAGGATGCTCAAAAGAAATGACAAGTAAGGAACAAACAACTGCATCGGGATTGAAATATGTAGATGAAAAAGTTGGTGAAGGCGCTTCTCCTGTTGCAGGTAAAACAGTTACTGTTCACTACACAGGTACGCTTGAAAACGGAACAAAATTTGATAGCTCCCGTGACAGGAACCAGCCATTTTCATTCACTATTGGCGTTGGCCAGGTTATTAAAGGATGGGATGAAGGCGTTATGAGTATGAAAGTTGGCGGCAAGCGCAAGCTTATCATTCCCCCTGCACTTGGTTATGGAATAAAGGGCGCAGGCAGTGTAATTCCGCCTAATGCTACTCTTCTATTTGATGTTGAGTTACTGGATGTAAAATAGAGAAACTAAAGGGGCCGAAAAGCCCCTTTTTTATTTGATAATTGCTTAATTGATAATTGCAACCTTTTCAAACTTACCGGCGTCTAAATAATATAAGAAAAACAAAGAAAGGTATTTAGATGAAAGTTATGAAGATAAAGACTATGGAAAAGCTCGCCGCAGGCCTGGTTATGTTGAATATGGTAGTCCTGGCAATTATGTGTTATAATTTCTATTTGAAATTCTA
>JAIOIK010000077.1 GCA_019912545.1 Ignavibacteria bacterium
TTAGCATTCCCACGGATGAATCCGTGGGCTATCAGATAGATCCGCGGGGATTCAAGAATAAATTCGGCGGCTTTCATTAAAATCAAATTTATAAAAACTATCTTGCATCAGGTCTGTTACCCTGATGCCCAAAAAAATAATATGAAAAAACTCAATATACTGTTAATACTTATTGTAATGTTTGTTTTTGCTCTCAGCGCTGACTCACAGGTTAAGGATAAAAGAATTAAATTCAAAAAGGGCGAGAGTTCTGCTACAGTTGAGGGCGGCGTTATAAGAGGTGAGCAGGATACATATCTTGTTGGTGCAAAAAAAGACCAGATGATGGTTGTTACGATCATGTCACTGGAAGATAATGCAGTATTCCAGATCAAAGATCTTGAAACAGGTTATTACTTGTCCGGAGCAGGCGAACTTGATGACGCGACAAGGTGGGAAGGTTACCTGCCCTCTAAGGGTGATTACAGAATAATTGTTGGCGGCACAAGAGGAAATTGTGAATATACACTGAAGGTATTTATCGAATAAACAGGATATGAAGTCATCGGATAACTTAATAAAAAAGGGGCATTTGCCCCTTTTTCTGTAACCGAAATATTTGAACCAATTTATTTTACCAGAACCATCTTTTTGGTTTGCACAAAATCGCCTGATTCAAGCTTATAGAAATATACTCCACTGGCAAGCTGCGATGCGTCAAAATCCGCATTATATGTTCCTGCCGAAAGATTCTCATTTACCAAAGCAGCAATTTCTTTTCCTGAGACATCAAAGACAACTATCTTAACTAAGCCACTTTTGGGAACGGAGAATTTTATGTTAGTGACCGGGTTAAACGGATTTGGATAATTCTGTTCCAGCATATAGCTTGCGGGAATTTCTGTGCCAATAGGAGTAACGCCAATTGTAAGACAGTTTGCCCTTCTTACGTTTGCCCTGATGGTATCGCCCGGCATTGGCCCGAAGCCGAGTGCCAGGTTTACAGTTGCATTAAGATGGCAATAACTCATAACAGTACCTACTCTTGGAATTAACGGCCCGGTGTAACATCCGCCTTCTGTAGCAAAGCATGAATCAATTGGTCCGCCCGGCCAATCGCAATTGTGTGTATGATTAGAGCCAAGATTGTGCCCCATTTCATGAACAACTACATTTACTACCCATGAATACTGCGGGAAAGGAACGAGCTGTGTATCAATAACGCTTACGCCATATGCCCCAGAAGAATCCGGTGCATTAAACGGAGTACAAAGTACTCCAAGCCATGCCACACCGCCGGAAATATCCGTTCTTGTTGAAACCCAGTGAGCAAGATCTCCGTTTATTGAATTCTGAAGCCTTGCGCCAAACATTTTTAATATCCTTAAATTGCTCGGCACTGCCGCATAAACATCGGGTGTTGTCCATACAAATATCTGTTGAATAGCCGTGTTGATACTATCCTGTGCATACATTGTTGCGCAGGAATTGAAAAAAGCAGTAACGTAATTATTTACGGCTGCCGCGTTGTTTCCGTAATCCTGGTACATTTTATAATCACATTCAAAATATTTCCTTACAAGCTGAGGCGGAGCGTTTTCGCTCATATTATTGCTGCCTGTATTATGACTCCATGAATAGCTTCTTTTATCAAACATATCAGATTCATCATCTACTCCGCAGATAAAATCCTGCTGTTTTACCAGATCAGCATCGTTGTAGAAAACATAATTTTCGGAATACATGCTGGTAGTACCTTTTATTGATGAAAGATTCCAATTGCCTTCTTTATTGCTGATAACTGCCATTACGAAATCATTAAAAATACTTAAAGAAGCAAATGACCTGTTATCTCCTTTGATTATACCTCTATAATACAGGCCGGGGGTGTAGCTAATATAATTCACGGTTCCGTTACCGCTTAGTGTTCCTGCTTTGAAATCATCGGTAGTTATGTTAACCCTTGTAAGCTCAAGAGCCATTACTTTGCCCTCAGAGGTTGGAATATTAAAGAGGATGTTTTCATCGCGGCTGCTTAAAAGCCTGTCCCTTGATTCTTCATTCAGCAGAAGAGAGGTAGAGTTCCTAAGGTAGCCGCTTAATAAAGTGCTTATCCCGCGGTTACTGCTGATAGTGAAGATCTCTTTGGCCGAAAATGATTTACCTGATGCTTTTATAGAATTGATCTTCGCTGCAAGGGGTTTCATCTTTTCTGTAGTGTTTAAAGCATTTGTTTGCGGAACTGTTTGTTCTTCGCCCGATCTAAAACCATAGATCAAAACTACCAAACAAACAAACGCCATGATAAATGATAACTTCGCTGCTCTGCTGTAACTTGTTTTTTTCAAATCCGTATTCTCCTTTATAATTTATAAAATATAACGAGCAAGTTACTCAAAACTATTGAAAATTCAAAGATTAGCACAAAAAAATCTTTAAAGAAAATCCTCAAAAAGGGGCCTAAAATTGCTGTTTTATACATTCCCAAGTAAGTTTTAGGAGCATATTACTACTATACGGATGTTTCACTTTCGATATGACTTTCAAACAATGAATACCGCAAAGTCTCCACCAAAAACGGGAGACTTTGCGGGTGCAAATTGCGGCTGTAATTTTCTGCAATAAAGAGGTATGGCGCTCCGCAGATAACATCTATTATTTTATCAACAGCATTCTCTTCGTATCGGTAAACTCACCGGCAGTTAACCTATAGAAATACAACCCCGATGCTAAATTGCTGCCATCGAAGCTAATATTATAGTTGCCGGGCTGCAACTGCTGGTTGAGCAAGACTTTAACTTCTTTGCCAAGGATATCGTAAACTATAAGTGAGGTTAACACACCCAGTCCGCCAGAGGCGGACACCCCTCTCGAGAGGGGAATTTGAAAAACGATTGTGGTTGAAGGGTTGAACGGGTTTGGGTAATTTTGCGAAAGCGAGAACTCCGAAGGAATTTCGTTAGTTTGTACAATGCCTGTTGGAGCAAATGTTGTATCAAAGGCGGTATTTGAATATCCTGAAAGACCTGCAAGATTATAAGCATAAACCCTGTAATGATAAATTGTGTTTGTTGTTAAGCCTGAGTCGGAATATGTCAGAGCATTGGCCGGAACAGAATCCTTTAATATCCAGTTGACC
>JAIOIK010000078.1 GCA_019912545.1 Ignavibacteria bacterium
AACCATTGCATGGACTTTAAGTTCTATATACTACGCTCCAATTGACGAAGTATCCAATTACCAGGCAGTCCATATCACGCTTACCGGAGTAAGAGGTTTATTCAGTCCCGCCCTTGGCTATGCTGTTATGAAGATATTCGCTATTGAATATACTTTTTACCTATCGGCATTTTTATTCCTGCTTGGCGGGCTTTTGATGTTTAAAGAGAGTAGAAAAACCAAAGGAACTGACTTGAAGATACCAAAAAAAGCTCTAAATCTGTAATACTTTGCCCAAAGAAACGGGGCTTAGCTCAACCGGTTCAGAGCGTCTCGACTTATCGGGACAAGATGTCGGTCAACGACTCTTTCTACAAATCCGGGATTCGAAGAATCGTGGATCGATTCGATGACTCGCAGAGGGGTTCCCCATCTCATTTTAGAGATACAAAAAAGATGAAATTACTAAAATAAGTAGCGTTTTTTGTTGACTTGAAGATATTGAAAAAAGCTCTAAATTTGTAATACTTTACCAAAAGTACCGGGCGGTTAGCTCAGCTGGTTCAGAGCGCTTGCCTTACAAGCAAGATGTCGGGGGTTCGAATCCCTCACTGCCCACAGAAAAGACGCTAGATTTAGCGTCTTTTTCGTTTATAGGCAAGATATCGGGGCCCGTTCGATCCCTCAGCCCCAAATATGAGCTCAAATCGAAAGATTTGGGCTATTTTGTTTAGTTTATATTTCAGTTCAGAGCGCTCCGATTTATAGGGACAAGATGTCGGTCAACGACTCTTCGAGTCGTGGACTCGTAGAGGGGTTCCCACGAAGTGGCTCCATTGGAGGAATTTCTCAATACTACAAAAATATTCATCAGATGAACTGCCCTTCGCAGTCAGGCTTTGAGTCATCCGATGAATAATTTTAATGCACCATGAATTTAGCCATATCAGATTTATGCAGCTTACCTTTTTTGTTGAGATATACTTTAATCATCACAAAAATAATTGGAGTAACAAAGAGTACGTGAATTGCAGAAGTGACAACTCCGCCTATCATAGGAACTGCAATCGGTTTAGCGAGATCAGCTCCCGTGCCCGTTGCCCACATAATTGGAATTAATCCGATCAAGTTAACTGCTACAGTCATGAGTTTTGGCCTTAGCCTTAACACTGCCCCGTCTTTAGTTGCATTTACTATATCTTCCGTAGATACCTTATCATTATTTTCAATCATTTTCTTATCCAATGCCTCATGAAGATATATTACCATAATTACACCGGTTTCAACGGCAAGTCCGTACAGGGCTATGAATCCAACCCAAACAGCCACAGAGAAGTTATAATCCAGTATTGCCATAAGATATACGCCGCCGATAAGCGCAAAGGGAACTGAAAGCATAACGAGTATTGATTCAAGAAAGTTTTTGAAAACCATAAAAAGCATCACAAATATTACCAGGAAAACTATAGGCATCACTATTTCCAGTCTTTCTTTTGCTCTGATCTGGTTTTCCCATTGACCGCTCCATGTATAGTAATATCCTTTAGGCAGATTTGGCGCAAATTCCTTATCCAATACTTCTTTTGCTTCATTAACAAAGCCGCCCATATCGCGCCCTCTGACATTCAGGAATACTATTGATCTCAGCATATTGTTTTCACTTGATATCATCGGTGGCCCGGATGTTACCTTGATATCGGCCAATTCACCAAGCGGTATCTGGAAGGTCTTGCCGGTGGAGTTGCTCGTAGAAGAAGTACCGGTCATTTCTGTGCCTGTATTCTGGTTCATTGATGAACCCTGTGAACCAACAGTAACAAGAATATCTTTAAGTTTATCAATATCCTCTCTGTAGTCCCTGAAATACCTTACTCTTATTGGAAACCTTCTTCTGCCTTCGACAGTATTTGAAATATTTTCACCGCCGATTGCAGTTTCTATTACATCCTGCACATCACCAATGTTAAGGCCATATCTTGATATAGCGTCCCGTTTGATATCGATATCAATATATTTCCCGCCCTGAGTTCTTTCTGCGAATACATCTGCCGCTCCGTTGACTTTTTTAACAATGGTTTCAGCTTCAATTGCCAGCTTTTCAAGTGTATCC
>JAIOIK010000009.1 GCA_019912545.1 Ignavibacteria bacterium
CCTGTGTTGAAAAGTACATCAAGCACGCTTACAAAATGCTCAAACGGGGGTGTATAAAGCTGGGCATATTCCGGGTAGCCTGAGTAATCCTTAAAAATTATTTCAATTCCGTTCCTGCTGAACTCGGCCTCGTCAATATAGCTTTTTGCCGAGGGTCCAGTAACATAACTATCTGCGGCGCACTTTTTCAGTAAGTCAAGCAGTCTTTCAAGCCGTTTGCCTTCCGGTTTATACTTTTCGGATACTTCATACACAGCTTTACATTTAAGAAAGTCGGCTGCAATCGTTTTTATCATGTAGTGGTTAAGCTCCGATAGATGCTCCCACTTTCTATCCAGGTAAACATACTCAAGGAATCCTTTGTAATCCTTATAGAACGGCGCTCGCAGGTAATACTGCTCAATTGTTTTGAAATGCTTTTTTCCCCACTTTTCATCGGTGATCTTAACTTCACTGATCAGTCTGTTCAGATCTGTTCCCACAGGTACCGATAGCCAATGGGTTCCGCCTTCTTTTTTTATCTTATTACGGTTACGCCAGTCATTTTTTGTGAACTGAACGTCATCATAGAAAATGAAAACATCGGCATCGTTTATAATATCAAAATACCCCTTCCAGGGAATATAGTTTGATTGTATTACTGCAACTTTTTTCTTCAAATAACACCGTTATGTTATAAATTCTTTTAGTGATCCGGTGACTCTGCCAGTCATTTGCGGCTGCTCTTTTGGAGCATTCTGTAAGCTGACTCAGATACTTTGGCGTTATCTGCATTCATTATCAGAAGCCCCTGTTCGTTTATGTGCGAAATTTCACAGCCCATTTTGAGATATAAAATAATAGACCGGTTATTATTTCTTGGCCAATAGCCAATTTGTTCCGGGTAACCGCTATCAATACCCGTTCGGCAAAGTTTTATAATATGGTATTTTGCCAGGTTCATTCCGCGGGTGTCTCTATCGGCAAACGTAAAATGATTGTTCAGTTTGCCCTCAAGTATTGAAGTGAAATTTATGAATTTTATATTTTCATGCGAATCAAATATACAGAAACTGAATTTGAATTTATCCCTCAGGGGATTAAGTAAATAAGCTTCGTCGGCTGATCTTCTCCACTTGTACAGATCATAATATTCAGCAAAGGCATCGTTTATGAATTTTGAGAATTTTTGCAGATCCTTTTTTATTAAGTCTTCTGTAACGTGCACTATCTTCAGCCCGGTCTGGCCAAGCTCTCTCTCAACAAATTCATGATAATTTATATCTTCAGCCATATGTACTTATAACCCGGGTATGTTTGGTTAATGTTTGTTGGTTTTGTTCCCGGTTTAGTTGAGCTCTAATGGTTCCTTTAAAATCTTTAAAGGATTGCCAACGGCGTTGCTTCCCGCGGGCAGGTCTTTTGTAACCACTGAGCCGATCGCAATTATGCAGTCTTTGCCTACATTCACGTAATTTGAGACTACGGAAGCAGAACCTATAAAAGAGCAGTCTCCCACTTTTACAAAACCGGAGGTTACTGCGCCTGGTGAAAGAAAACAGCATTTGCCGATCTCGCTATCGTGTGAAACTACCACAGAATTATTTAATATTGTGCCGCTTCCAATTACTGCGCCTTTATCAACATTGCACATCGGGTAAATAACTGCTCCGGCCATAACCATTGCTCCCGGGCTGATATATGCTGTTTTATGAATAAGCGCCGGAAGTTTTCTTTCCTTTTGCAAAAGCTGTTCTATGATCGTCTTTTTTTTTCTAAGATGTTTATAGCCCAGGCAGACATAAAATTCCAGTTCGGCAAACTCATCGCTAAGATGGTCATCGAAACGAAAGCTGTTTTTTATGTTCTTTGAGTGCATTACATCATCAAAGTAACAAAAAGAGGGTTTCACGCTGCTCTGCTGTAAAATAAGTCTTTCTATTTGAAGAGCCAGCTCTCCATAGCCAACCAGTGCGATTCTTTTCATTTAATTTTCTCTGCTATCACCTGTAAACGTTCTTTATAAAATACAACGGCCTGTTTTGTGTCTGGGTAAATATTTTGGAAAGATATATTCCGATAACTCCAAGGCAAAGGGTTATTATCCCAAGAGAAAAGCTGATAGAAACAAGAATAGATGTCCAGCCAAGGAATATCTCTTCGGGGTACAGCGCCTTTCTTACCATGAGATAAAACGCAAACGAAAGACTTATGAGC
>JAIOIK010000079.1 GCA_019912545.1 Ignavibacteria bacterium
AACCCAATCCTCTATCGATGGAGGAAGTAAAAATATCTGGCTGTAATCTGTCTTTAGCTGATGGCTCATTTATTTCTATCTTTATTTATTACAAAAATACTAATAAGTTTTGAGACAGACTCTTTAGAGGCTGTCTCAAAACCAGTGGGACAGACATTCCTGTCTGTCGAAAACAACATTTATGATTAATAATCACAGACAAGAATGTCTGTGCCACTGAAAAATGGAACTTTTGAGACAGCCTCTTTAGGTCGTGGCAACTACAAAAAAGTGCGAATCTATAAATGCCAAGGCCTGTCTTTTTAATGCAATTGGGCAAAAAAAAACAGGCTTATGGCAATGAAAACTATCGGAGGTAAACTTTTTATCTGCTAAACACTGGCTCCTCTTATAATGTCAACGCAGAGTTCCTGTTAAAGAGACTCTGCGGTGACGGTGATACAGATACATGCACCTGTTAGTCGGAATTAACCCTGACTGTAAGGCACGATGTATTTTTCTAAAAACTATACTTTACTTATCTTCGTTGTACTCATATTCAAAGTCATCATCATCACCGGTATCGTTATTTTTGTTCTTCTCTTTATTTTTTTCTTTCAGCTTGTTCATCTTTTCTTTTTGTTCTTTCTGCAGTTTCTTCTGGAATTCACGGCTTTCCTTTTCAGACTCCATTTCCCTCTTTGTCTCTTCCTTCACCTGATCCATTTCTCTTTTGATCTCTTCGTTTACGCGCTTCAATTCTTCTTTAACGCGCTCCATCTCTTTGCGGAATTCTTCATTATCGAAATTCAGGTCTTTCTGTAATTCCATCATATCGCGGTTAAGCTCTTCCATTTCTTCAGGTGTTGGAAGGGTCTGGGGCGTTTCCCAGTTGAAATGGTTGCTATCGCTGCCGTAATTATAGTTCCAGTTCTTCTTAATGCTCTTATCCCAATTCTTCTGCCAGTGTTCCTGCCAGTTCTTCTGCCATTCAAGCTGTTTCATACTTTCTTCAACGCGCTGCATATTTTCCTGCACGTTGCGCTGAACTTCTTCCATTATCTCATCAACCCACTCGTTGACGTTTTCCATCTTCTTAAGATGCGGAATGCTGTCTGCGGGGATATTTTTCGGAGCGGGATAGTATCCCGATACTTTTGCATATACCCTTTGTTTATACTCCTGGTCAACCCTTGGCAGAATGTTTACAAGCGTAACAGCATCGGTCTTTTTTGCATTCTTTAAAATAATGTTTACACACTGGCCACCGCAGTTGCCAAAATCAAATTCCATTAACGCTTTCTTAAGCTCAGGCGCGGAATCTTCCCTGAACGGCGTGCCCGGCCCGAAACCCTGCTTGGTTACGCAGAACTTTCCTTCGGGTACAAGTGACTCTCTGCCGCCTGCAGATTCAAGCGAAACCTTGCCCTCGCGGACATACAGGAGGCCGTCGCCTGATTTATCAATTGAAAATTTGTACGAACATCCAAGATCTACCGCCGTTACCGTACCTGCATCAACAAAAAAAGTGCGCGGCGCTGCTTTTATATCCGCGTCTATTGAGCCGTAATCAAGCTGGATCCTGTGTTCGCCGGCAACGCTCTTAACAAGCTTTACGCGTGAGTTTGGCTCAATAATTACGGATCCAAGCCCTGCAACATAAAGCTCTGCCTTTGATGAATCATCGGTTGTTATATAGCTGCCAACTGAAAGGCTGTCTATTGCTTTCATCACAAGGTTGTTAAGCAAAGGGCTTCCTTTAACAGATGTAACCATCCACTTAGGGCCGCCGCTTATTTCAACAACGCTATCGGTAAAATTAAGGCTGCTATCCTTCTTAAGGAACTGGTTTACTCCGTAAATTACAAATGCTAAAATAAGTACTGCCGCCATTCCTGACATATAATATATGAAAGAGCCCCATCTGCCGGTAGCAGTATTTTCAAGTTTTACTACTGATGACTCCTCAGGTTTAGTCAGCGGAATATACTCGTCTTCCAGCCCGCTCATGTTGTATATGTGTGAATCTTTATCCGGCAGGGCTGTGTTTATATTTGCTTCTATTGAGCTCCAGAGTTCCGCTTTCTTCTCTTTTGAAATTAGTTTATCGTCTATGTAACTATCCTGTGCAAGGAGCGATGCCTTTTCAACCAGTAAAACCGTATCTTCAAGATATTTTTTGCAGCTGCTGCAGGCTTTAAGATGTTCTTCCATCTTCGCCCGGCCTTCAGCAGATATCATACCTTCAAGGTAATCATCTACCAAGGGCTTGATCTCATCGCATTTATAGTGTTCCATATTGTTGTTGTCCTGTTCCAATTATTTTGTCAGCTCCTCTCGCAGCATTCTTCGTGCCCGGTGCAAATGGGCTTTTGAGGTTCCTACCTCGATATTCATTATATCGGAAATCTCATGATGCTTATAACCTTCAATATCGTGAAGAATGAAGGCGAGTCTTGCCTGCCTGGGCAGTTTTCCGAGGGCTGTTTCTATATCCATTTTTGAATCTATACTGTGTTTGTGTTTTGTTGATGCACTTTCTCTGTTAACAATATCGCTCAGCTCTGCAACACGCTCAGCAAATCTTTTTTCCGAGCGCTTCATCATCAAAAACTGGTTTACTGCTATTGAGTGTAGCCATGAAGAAAACTTGCTCCCGAACTGGAACGATGAAAGCTTTTCCCATGCTTTTATAAACACTTCCTGGGTCAGCTCTTCGGCTGTATCCCTATCCTGTGATGCCCTTAAGCAGACTGCATAAACTCGCGACACATTGTTCTTATACAATTCCTTAAATGCATGAGCATTCCCGGCTGCCGCCTGGCGGACCAGTTCAAACTCCCTATCCGGACTTGATGTTACCAGCTCCAGAGCTCCCTCCCTAGCTTCGGCTAAAATAGACCGCATATTTTCTCCTAAATTACAATATTATGATGCTTTTTGATAGGAAAGGGTTTAGTGGGAAATCACCATTATATAGTATTAAAATTCGCAAAAACAGGTAAAATATGCAGATATTGGCATGTTTTCATCAATTATCCAATTTCATGCCCACTGCCACAGATTCATGATGTTAATCAGAGGGCTGCAAGCCAAACGTCCCGGGACACCGGTGATCCAAGCTCTTTGCTTCTCCTTGTTTTTTTGTGCTTTCGTGGCAATTTTTTTAGATTCTATTCCATCCTATTACAAGAAGTATATAATACAAATAACGGCGCAAGATTTCTCAATGCATTTATAAACTTAAATCCTTATTTTTGATTTATTAATATCTCTAAAAACATGAAAAATTTAATCATCTGCATTCTCTGCTTTGCAGTTGTAACTTCGGCTTCATGCTCTAAAAAATCAGAGGATTTCAAAAGTGATAAGAAATCATCCGGTGATTCTGTAAATAAAGAAAGTAAAACAACAGCGTTTGGAGATAATAAAACCCGCCCGGTAAGCGATACAGTCTTCCTGGCAAGATGGGACGGGAAAAAGATCATAATTGAGGATTACTACAAGTATGCTGAAAACGAAAAAACATTAATGAGTGATACCGGCGGATATGATAAGTATTCAGCCAAACTTATTGATCTGGTAAAAAAATACTCAAAATATAACGAACAAACTTCGGAATATCTTTTCAATGAATTCAAACCTGAGTTTTCTTCCTTCACAAATTTGAAAATAGGCGATAAGCTCTATCTTTCAACCCTGGGCGGTGTCTTCCACGTTGAAATTACCGGCTACGTAATAAATCTTGATGACATGATAGGTTCAGGCACGATATTTTACGCTACAGCAAACCTTCCCGCCGGCGCTAAACCGGATGAATACGAAGTGATGGTAAGTTCGTTCAATAATAACATGACTCCCATAAACAAAACCGGCGTAACCGATCAAAAGATGCTGGATAAATATAAATCATTTCTTATGCCCTGGCTGAAAAAAGTAAAGATCACTGAATATGACGAAAAGGGAAAAGAATCAATAGCAACTGTCCGCGAAATAAAGAATGATGAGCTTAAACTTTTCAAAGGCAATTTCACCGGCTCCGGTTTTGTTGAATATCTCGCTGGTGTTACCCTGCGCAACGACCCAACAAATTTTACTTCACTTATATTTATCCTTGATGATAACGGCAAAGTGCTCAAAGAGCTTTCGCCTCTTTCTGCCAATAGTTTCACATTCAGCACGGTTGAAATGATATGTGACTTCAACGGCGATGGCATTTGGGAAATCATCACAAGTGACGGCTACTACGAAGGCGGCGGATATAATTTTCACAAGTTCATGTACGGCGAGTTTAAAACTCTGGCTAACGGATTTATGTTCGGAGTCTGATGTTTTCTTTGGAGTGCATCAACTGTGTTGATGCGATTACTTTCGTTGCGTCAGATTTTTTATGTCGTGTCAGGTCCTCCCCGAATGGGCACTTTGTGCAGACCTAACACATGTCAGATTTGTCCGTAGTACTCCCTTGGAGAGAATCTGACATAACCATTTTATTCAACTTTTTATTAAACACCACTAATGTCCAGATTATCACGCAGACAGTTTATGAAACTTGCCGGTTCATCAGTGGCGCTTGGCGCGCTTGGCTCGGCATTTCCTTCTATTCTCAGAAATCGCGAAGTTGTAAACAATCTCGATAGGTTCGATCACGTTGTTGTACTGATGATGGAAAACCGCTCCTTCGATAACATTCTCGGCTATCTCTACACGCCGCAAAATCCACCGCCCCGGGGACAGAGCTTTGAAGGAGTTGCTTACCACAATCTTTCAAATCCTATTCCCCAGTATGCAGATTCATCCTTCATGGGCTCAGTTCCGGTGTATAAGGATTCCATCATGAATAACCCTAACCCCGATCCCGGTGAAGAGTACCCGCACATCAACACTGCGCTTTTCGGTAGCGTCCTGCCCGATACAAACCGTTACATTGACGCTTGCGATATGGTAAGTCCGTGGAACTTGCCTTCAAATTTGCCGTCAACTTATCCCATGAACGGTTTTGTGCAGGATTACATCAATAACTTCAAGGCAACACAGGGCAGAATGCCGACATATTCTGAATACAAAATTATTATGAGCTGCTTTCCGCCTGAAGTTGTGCCGGTTATCAGCGCAATTGCTAAAGGATTTGCCGTTGCCGATCACTGGCACTGTGCAGTCCCAAGCCAGACGTTCTGCAACCGCTCATTTTTAAACAGCGCGCAGTCAAACGGATATGTAACAAACTCATGCCCAAGCTATACCAAGTGGCAGCAAAATACTTCCGAGACGATCTTCGAGCGCCTGGCAAACAGGGGATTCTCATGGAAGCTGTATTTTGACCACCTCGACGTTTTGCCCATGAGCCTGATGATACACTTCAATGCGCTAAGGCAGTTTGCCCACTCAAACATCTGCAGCATGGATGCTTTTTATGATGATTGTGAAAATGGCAGGCTTCCGGAATATACTTTCATCGAGCCAAGAATGATATTTTTCCATAATGATGAACATCCGCCCGCACCGCTTGTGGGCAACAGTCTGATATTTCCTTCATCAGTTACGCCGGGCGAAAAGCTGATACATAAAGTTTATAATGCAATTAAAAATTCCGGCAGCGCAGTTGGCAATAACTGGCAGAACACTCTTTTCATAATAACATTCGATGAAGCCGGCGGAACCTATGACCACGTTCAGCCGCCGGGGGCAGTGCCTCCGAACAGCCAGCCCGGCGAAATGGGTTTTACCTTCGACCGGCTCGGCATCCGCGTGCCGGCAGTGCTTGTTTCTGCATACATCAGCAGCGGCACAGTTATTAATCAGCCGCTTACGCATACATCGGTGATTAAAACTTTATCAGATAAATGGAATCTCGGCAATTTAACACAAAGAGACCTTAATTCCCCCTCGCTTGCAAATATTTTCAATAGCTCCAAGCCGCGGAATCCCAGCGATTGGCCCGAAACCAAGCCGCGCGAAGAAAAAATTCAGGGAGATAAAGATTTCTTCCTCAATAAACCGCTAAACGGCTTCCAAAGGAGCTTCATCGGGCTTGCTAATGCCCTTGCATACGGGACAGATTCACTTCCTCCCGGAATTGTAACCGCCGCCGACGGCATTTCATTCTTAAAAGAAGCTATTAAGATTCTAAAAGTATCATACTCGTGTTAATACTATGAAAAAAATTAATTATATAATTCTGCTTGGGATATTTTTTTTCTCTGCAAATGCTTTCACCCAGCGGCTTAAGTGGGACGACAGCTTCGATAGCAAAGCCATTTTTCTGAACGGGTGGCGTTATATCAATAATGATGGCGGCGGCGCAGATATTGATTTCTACCCGGCTATTGAGTTCTTCGGTGTCGGGCCGCAATCACCCGAATCAGGCGATAACTTCCTGAAGCTTGGATTTGAAAGCGTGAACAGGTTTAACAATATTGACGACTGGATAATTACTCCAAAACTTTTCGGTATTCATGCGGGCGATTCCATATCATTCTGGTGCGGAGCTATTGACAGGAATTTTAAGGACTCGCTTAAAGTATGGATCTCTACAACCGATAATAACATAAGCAGCTTCACTCTGCTGGAATATTTCAAAGTTGATGGCCCCGTTGGAAGCTGGCACAAAAAATCATATGACCTAACCGCTTACGCCGGCAAGGATATTTACTTTGCGGTCAATTACTATATGATTGATGCCGGACCGCTTAGTCCTTCGGCAGATAATGTGTGGATAGACCATTTTAAGCTTACGGGCTCAGGATTTGGCTCTATTGAGCCCACGAGTTTTAAGCTGTATCAGAATTTCCCGAATCCGTTTAATCCCAGTACCGACATAACCTTCAGCATTGCTGCAGATTCAAAAGTATCATTAAAAATATACAGCATTACCGGAGAAGAAGTATCAATTCTTGCTAACGGTAATTATACCCGCGGAACATATTCAATTAGTTTTGATGCAAGCGGTCTTGCCAGCGGAGTGTATTTCTATAAACTGGTTGCCGGCTCGTTTACAGATGAAAAGAAAATGGTGCTGGTGAAGTGATGAATATATTTTTGTCTAAATAGCCCCGCTCTTTAGAGGCTGTCTCAAAACCAGTGGGACAGACATTCCTGTCTGTCGAAAACAACATTTATGATTAATAATCACAGACAAGAATGTCTGTGCCACTGAAAAATGGAACTTTTGAGACAGCCTCTTTAGAGCGGGGATTAATGATCACCCAACCATCAGGGGCTTTAGCCCCGGAAATCTTTTGAAATATTTTTCGTATCAGCAGAGTCTCTTCGAAGAAGGACTCTGCGTAATAAGATTCTCTAAGGGAGTCTTTTGGATAAATCTGACACACCTCAGGTCTGTACAAAGTACATTATTTGAGAAGACTCGGTATAAATAAGTTATGGTATATTCCCCTCCGACGGAGGGGTGGCTATCCGCCGCAGGCGGAGAGATGGGGTGGGTTTTTTTGAACTATTGTTGTTATCAGCACAGCCTCCTAATAAAAAAGTCTCTACGCAGCATCGCACTTTATTAAACTGTACCTTCCAAATCATACTCCTTCGCTTTGATAATCTTCACATCCACAAAATCTGCGGTGCGCAGGTAGTTTTTGGCTGATATATACACCTCATTATCAACTTCGGGTGAATCATATTCCGTTCTGCCGATGAAGTAATCACCTTCCTTTCGGTCAATAAGTACTTTTAGAGTTTTACCGATAAGCTTTTTATTATGCTCAAGCGAGATCTTTTTCTGAGTCTTCATTATCTCATTCGCGCGGTGCTGCTTCACTTTTGCAGGTACATCATCAATGAGCTTGTGAGCATGCGTGTTCTCTTCGTGTGAATATGTGAATATCCCCAGCCGCTCAAACTTCGTTTCTTTGACCCACTCTTTCATCTCTTCAAAATCATTTTCGGTTTCGTCGGGGTAACCCGCTATTAAAGTTGTACGGATCGCAATGCCCGGCACTTTTGCGCGAATCGTATTTACAAGATCAATCGTTCTCTGCTTCGTTGTTCCGCGCCGCATGGATTTCAGCACACTATCACTTATATGCTGAAGCGGCATATCAAGATATTTACATATCTTTGGCTGCTTGGCCATAACATCAAGCACATCCATTGGGAAACCCTGCGGGAAAGCATAATGCAAACGTATCCATTCAATTCCCTCAACTTCGCAAAGATTCTTTAACAGATCAGCAAGTACACGCTTTTTATAAATATCAAGTCCGTAGTAAGTCAAATCCTGCGCTATCAGTATCAGCTCCTTCACTCCCTGCCGTGCAAGCGCTTTTGCCTGTTCAACAAGCCGTTTCATCGGAATTGAAACATGCCCCCCGCGCATTATGGGAATTGCGCAGAATGAACACGGGCGGTCACATCCTTCGGATACCTTAAAGTATGCATAGTGTAATGGAGTAGTCAGCAGCCGCTCGCCGATGAGCTCCTGCTTATAATCTGCGTTCATGGTCTTAAGCAGCCTTGGCAGTTCGCGCGTGCCGAAATATTCATCAATATTCGGAATTTCTTTTTTCAATTCTGGCTTATAGCGTTCGCTCAAACAGCCCGTTACATATACTTTTTCAACAAGACCCTTTTCTTTTGCCTCTGCCCACTCCAGAATTGTGTTAATTGATTCCTGCTTGGCATTATCAATAAATCCGCACGTATTAATAATTACAATCGGCGCATCTGAATTATCATCTTCATGCGATACCGTAAAATCATTGGCGCGCAATTGACCCATCAGCACTTCGCTGTCATAAATATTCTTAGAACAACCAAGCGTGATAACATTTACCTTATTTCTCTTTAATGATCTTGTTTTCAACAATCGTAGGTCAAAGGCACGCCTTTGACTATCTAAATTAACAGATTGCAAAGATAATCATATTGGAATACCCATTCGAGGACATAAATTTTCTTAAATTATTGAATTTTTGATCATGTAGAGACAGGTTTTAAACCTGTCTCACAATATGGATAGTAATGGATAAATACATAATTCCATTTTTAATAGATTCCATCGGCATTAATGAAAAAAGGGCAGAAGCCTCTCAGCCCCTGCCCCTGATCTGTTAACATTCTATCCGCTTAAGCAGTGATTTAAAAGAAAATATATCTTGACTTATTGATCATCATCGGACTTATAATAATTATAATAATTATAAGCCTTACTGTATGAATCCTGGTTGTGGAATTCATCCCTGTAATATTTGGTCTGCCGGAAGTCTGCCCTGAAATCACGAATTGGTACATTCCTTGATTTATCTATATAGTAATTATAACCATGAGGCGGCACACCAATGCTTGTAGAAGAAGTGATTACAGGAGTTATATCTACAAGATAATTCTCTTCAACTTCAGGTTTTTCAATTTTCTTCGTTAATGATCTTTCCCTTGGACTCCGCTCAACCATTTCAACCGGCATTGAAGTTACATAGCCCGAATGAAATGCAGGTCTGTCATACATTATTAATGTACTTACTGCGCTCTCGCTGCTTCGCTGATAAACCGCCATTGAAGCAAAGGGGTAGTACATACGTTCCCAAACGCTTTCACATACAGTATAGTCAGCAGACGCCTGTGGCCTTTCTTCAGCAGGCAGTGCAGCGTAATATGTATTCACATCTGCCGAAGGATTTCCTGCAAACGAAATACTTACAGCAGCAAAAAGAATTAAAACTGCTAAGCCCAATGGATTAATTTTTTTGTTTAACATTTTTAAATCTCCTTTCTTACCTATAAAAACTTCTTCCATTAGGATGGAGTTTCTCTTCAAAAATCAAAAACAGTACTTCAGAGAGATTTTGATTTGCAAATTTTTATAATTGAAATAATTTCAATTGCTTAGAATTTCCTTTGAAAGTACTAAAATATTCCCGTTGAGTCTTGTTCTCACTACGGCGTCGACCGCGTTGTGTCAGGTCCTCAGACCTGACACCATATTTCAAACAAACCATTCCCCTAATGACGAAATCAGCTATCCAAATTTTCTGCATTTATTGAGAGAGTTAATAAACATATTTTTAACAAATCCACAAAACGAAAATACACAACGAAAAATGAGTGATCACTGGAGCTTAAAAGGAAAAAAGGCGCTTGTGACCGGTGCATCAAAAGGAATCGGCAAAGCAGCCGCAGGTGAACTTGAATCACTAGGAGCAGAAGTGTTTCGCGTATCACGTGATTTTCGCGGAACAGGCGGGATGAAATGTGATGTGACTGTTGAAAAAGACAGGAAGAAACTTTTTGAAAGGATCTCAAATGATTGGGGAAAGCTTGATATACTTGTCAATAATGCCGGCACAAATAACCGCAAACACATACTCGATAGCTCACCGCAGGATTACAGCGAACTTGTTGATCTTAATATGACAAGTGTTTTTGAATTCTGCCGCATGTTTCATCCACTGCTTAAAAAGTGCGGACATGGATCAATAATAAATGTTACTTCTGTTGCCGCTCAAACATCCGTTGGTACGGGTGCGGCATATGCAATGACAAAGTCAGCAATAGATCAGTTGACAAGATATCTTTCTGTGGAGTGGGCTAAGGATAACATCAGAGTTAATGCTGTTGCACCGTGGTATATCCGCACACCACTTACCTCTAAGTACGTCACCAACGATGAATTCCTGCAAAGAATCTGCAGCCGCACACCAATGGGCAGGATTGGCGAGCCCGATGAAGTTGCCTCAGCAATTGCATTTCTTGCACTGCCCGCTTCATCATACATCACCGGCGAAGTACTTGCCGTCGATGGCGGCTTTTTGAAGTATGGCTTTTAGATGACGATTTGTAATGGAGTATAAACCAAATTCCCCTCATGAGAGGCCTGCCTGCAGCAGGCAGGGGTGGATTCACCGCTCTGAAGGAGTTCCTTCGGAGAAGGTGGAGACGGGGTGTGTTGTATTCGATTATTATATTAGCATATTATACCGAACATAAATAGAAAATGTATTGTTATAACGGTAAATAATCCATCTCACCATGAAAACGAAATCAATTTTATTAATGACAACAATATACTTTCTGCTCAGCCTGTTTGGATGTAAGCAGGTAAAATCAAAACCGGACAACATTATGACTTCTGATAAATCAGGCTTTTATGAATTTTATGCCGAATACCTTGCCGCAAATCCAACTATCAAGCTCAAAACAATTGATGGCGCTGACGCCGACCTGTCACAATACAAAGGTAAAAAAGTGCTGATAGTTAATACAGCATCAGAATGCGGCTACACGCCGCAATACGAAGACCTTGAAAAGTTGTATGAACAATATAAAGATAAACTTGTTATTCTTGGATTTCCCTCCGATAACTTTGGCGGCCAGGAACCCGGAACCAATGAAGAAATCAAAAAATTCTGCACAGATAACTATAAACTTACTTTCCCTATGTTTGAGAAGATCTCTGTACTTGGTGATGATATGCATCCAATATACAAATGGCTCACAAGTAAAGACCTTAACGGCTGGAATGACCAGCAGCCGAAATGGAATTTCAACAAATACCTCATAGATGAAAACGGCATCCTGCTGAAGTATTATTCAAGCGCCGTTAAACCTTTGAGTGATGAAATAGTCTCCATGATAAAGTAGTTATTGTTATCCTGAATGAGCAAAGCGAATGAAGGATCCATTCACGAGCAATTTCATGCTCACTCGGCATCAATTACGGGACAAACTCCGATGACCAGGAACGAAAAATTAATTCTATCGAATCCTTTTTTTGATTAGCCCCGCCCTTCAGAGGCTGTCTCAAAACCAGTGGGGCAGACATTCCTGTCTGTCGAAAACAACATTTATGATTAATAATCACAGACAAGAATGTCTGTGCCACTGAAAAATGGAACTTTTGAGACAGCCTCTTCAGGGCGGGGGCTAACGATCACCTTACAACCGGGGCTTCAGCCCCAAACTTTTTTGAGAGAATGAGATAAAATTATATTTTCATTATATTGCCCTATTAAAACAAAATTTCCATGCAGCCGGGCGCTAAAAAAAATATCATACTATACTTTCTTACCGATATAAACGTCTTCATCAGCGTTTATCTATCATTCTTTTCTCTTTCATGGATCACATTCAAACTCACCGGCTCACCCGCAGCCCTTGGTAAAATTGGCTTTGCGCAGAACCTTCCTTTCCTGCTTTTCAGTATATACGGAGGCGTACTTGCCGATAAATATGACCGCAGAAAAAATGTGATAAAATGCAATGTAGGCTTAACACTTGTTACAATTGTATCTATAATACTTGTTGTTACAGATCTTCTGAGTTTTCCGTTGATCCTCATGCTCGGATTTTCACTTGGCTCAGTATTTGCCCTAAACTATCCCTCTATGATCGGCCTGGTAAAAGATCTTGTTACCGATAAGCAGGTCTTCCCCCGCGTTATGGGAGCCGCCGCTTCCAACGCAAAGATAGGGCAGGTTGCCGCTTCTTCAACTTTCAGTTTTATTTTCGCGGCTTTCCAGGCAGTTGGGACATTTGCCGGCGCACTTCTTGCAAATCTTATCGCGCTTACTGCTATAATACTGGTAAAAAAACCGCCGCAGGAAATCAACCTGCAAAGTGATTCAGTTAAAACTCAGTTTGTTACCGGTATTAAATATGTCTTTCAATATAAACCTCTGCTTGCAGTAGTGCTTATTTCTACAATGATAAGCGTTGTGTTCGGGTTCGTTACTTTTCAACTCCCCATAATTGACAGTGATTTCCTGAAAGGCGGTTCAAAAGATCTTGGAATACTCTATCTTGCCGGAGCAATTGGCGGACTCACATCCGGAATATACATGAGCCGCCGCAAATCAACAAAGAATATTCTCCGCTTTCTTATTATTTGCGCATTTATTTCAGGAATAAGCATTACAGGCATTGCGATATCGAGATCAATGATCACAACTTTCATCTTTGCAATGGGCGTTGATTTTGCCTTCATTGCAGCAATGGGTATTAATAACACTGTACTGCAGATGCTGACCGAAGAATCAAAACGCGGAAGGGTGCTTGGAGTGAACACATCTTTCAACTGGGGAGTTATGTCAATTGTAATAATGATATTTGGTTACCTTGCAAAATACATCGGAATGGAAGTAACTATTGTTATTGTAGGAGTGCTGACTGTTGCAAGCGGATTCATCTTTGCGCTAACTATGAAGAAATATCTTCCCGTCTTAAAACAAATGTACGCCGTGCGCGGCGTAGAACCCGGTCATGAACCGTTTTAAATTATTGTCATACCCGCGAACGCGGGTATCCAAACTTATTAATGCAATAAACAAAAGAACTAAGCCTGCTCTTTTTCTATTTTCTTGAAGTGCTGGTTCTTTTTCGTATATAGGGATGATTTGAATTAAGTGTGGATCCTTCATTCGTTTCGCTCATTCAGGATTGTCATCACTTCTTCACCCAATCAGAATATTTCGTTTTATAATTATCAGTGTTACTCTTGCAGTAATTGTAAAAATCTTTTAAGAATGCAGTCCGCTCTATTGCATACAGTTTATCCCACGTAGGGAAATCATCATCTTTCGTCAGGTCAATCCCGCCGATAAGATACTGCCGCGCGATAATATCCTCAAAACTAACGCGGTTTGCATTATGCATCATATCAAACATCACCATGAACGTAGTTGTCCTGCCGTCACCTGCATGACAGTGAAAATGTATCCACGGCGTGGCTTCAAGTGCCGTAATATAGTCTAAGAACAGGTCAACATCCCACACGGTTGGCTGTCTATGATCCGTTGCTGTGATTCGGAAATAATTGATCTCATTCTTCTTTGCAAGCTCTTCTTCAGTCATTGCGCTGATAACAGTAAAACTTGTATCACGGATTTTCTCGAAAGTATCATCTGCTTTATTCTTCTGTATAACATGAGTAACCTCTATTATCCTCGCTTTGTAAAGGCTATCAAGCTTCTTCTTTTCCAGTGCAATTACCTGCTCGCGGCTAAGCGCAGTATCTGCCCAGTCGTACTTGCCGTACCAGCTGACTGACATCCCGTTCACGAATCCGTGTGTCTCCTGCCTTAAGTCAATATCAATAAATGGAAAATAGTTTATATCTTTCAATATTGCAGGCAGGTTAAGATCATTAAACTCCGCGCTTCCTGAAATATGCAGTGATGAAAGCCCCGTTGTATCCGGCATTACTGTATGGTTTCGCATAAGTCCCATATCCGATCTTCTGAAATTCCGCGGCAGTTCAATATTATACGGCTCGTCAAATATCAACGCAACGGTATCAGCTTGCGCCATTACGATCTCTGAGAAAACCAGAAGTACCGGAATTAAAAAAAGTTTTTTCATTTCATTAAATCGCCCAGCGGCCCGTTTGCGCTTATCATTTCTTTCATTCCGCTTAAAGGAATTGCTACAGTTTGAATTCCCCAAATATACGGACCCGCCTTATATGGATTGAAAACTATCGTCAGATTCTTTTCATCAACATTAAATACGCGAAAATTCTCAGCAAGCGGCATGGTTCCCTCTTTTATCAGTTCATCGGAATTCAATAACCCGTCTTTTTCTGCGCGCTGCTTCAATACATTGTATGTATAATCTGAAATGTATTTCAGGTAGCCGGAACTGGGGACAAATATATCGCCAATTCCAAATGCTCCAACAGATGTTGTTGAATAATTCAGCGTTGAGTAATAATTATACGGGTGATTCGAGCAATCCGGCGCGCTGAAAACCTCGAACTGGAAACTGAAGAGATTGCTGTTATTGTAAATTGTCTTGTACTTAAGCTCAAGCATACTGATCTGCTGCGCGCATGGTTCCTTTGGCAAAGTGCCGAGTATGTACTTAAAATCATTAACCTGGTTTTGCCTCAGCGTATCAACGCAGGCGTTAATATCCTGCGCCACTCCGCGCAATCCCATCAATGCACCAGGCCCGAAATCAACCTGCGGGTACTCCATGTTCACCTCATACCGCTTCGACTTTGATGATTCCTTGAAATCATGAGAAGTAACGTTGGCGGTCTGAGAATTTGTTAAGGCTGTTATGCAGAAAAACAAGATATATAGTATTACCGGCTTTTTCATATTATTAATTGATTTATTGTAACGCAATTTACGAATTTTCTTTGATTTTTTGAACACAAAGCTGTAAGTGAGTCTAGAATGTTTGAATGGCAAATACTGAGTAACGTCATTCGATAATCTCTTGACTTTAATTTTAGGTATGCCTAAATTTGTAATAAGATTAACCTAATTTTTGAGTTATGCCGTCACAATCAAAAGAAGACTATTTAAAGAATATCTACCATATTCAGGAAGAAGGAAGAAAGGCCAATACAGGCAATCTGGCGGGAGTGCTTTCGGTATCACCTGCTTCTGTCAGCGAAATGGTCGCAAAACTTTCCAAGCTTGGGTGGATTAAGAATGAACCATATCACGGCTTTATGCTTACCAAAGAAGGCGAGAAGATTTCTATTAACCTCATTCGCAAGCACCGCCTGCTTGAAGTATTCCTTCAGCAGCACCTGAATTACGAATGGGATGAGGTCCACGCAGAAGCCGAAAGGCTTGAACATGTTTGCAGTGATATGTTCATTGATAAGCTCGAAGAATATCTCGGCAATCCTAAGTTCGATCCTCACGGCGACCCCATACCCGATAAACATGGCAGGGTTGCCTCCACTAAATACAAGCTTCTAAGCGTTGCAGTGCCGGAAAAGGAATACATTATATCAAAAGTCAATGATGCCTCAAGGGAAATACTCCAGTATCTTTCGAAGATCGGGCTGAAACTGAATTCTAAAATTACACTTATGGAGAAAATTGAATTTGATGGTTCGGTAATTATCACAATAGGCTCAACAGGGAAGAAACAGCTTCTAAGCCGGGTGATGGCAGAGCAGATCTTTGTTGCAGGCTAAGTATTTTGAAAACTAATCATACAGGAATTTAATAAATACATGAGGAACAATTTAAAATTCACATTTACAATATTGCTGGTATTACTGCTTACTGGATGCAGCGGCAAAAAAGAAAAGGAAAAAAGCGGGAAGCTAAAAGCAATATCCTCCATTACGATCATTAACGATATTGTGAAAAACATCGGCGGCGATAAAGTCGAAGCGATAAGCATTTGCGGAGTCGGAATTGACCCCCATACATATAAACCCAAACCAGGCGATCCCAGATTAGTATCTGAATCAGACATTGTTTTCATAAACGGTTTTGCGCTGGAGCACTGGATAGAAGAAATGGTGCATAATGCCGGAGGCAACAAGAAAGTTGCCGCCGTTACCGATGGGCTCACCCCCATGACCGATGAAAAAGGCTACGGCGACCCCGACCCGCATGCATGGTTTGATGTCAAAAATGTTAAAACATACTCGCAAAATATCGCTAAGGCCCTGATCGAAATTGACAAAACTAACGAGGCCTATTATACACAAAATCTGAATAACTACCTGGTAAAACTTGATTCGCTTGATAAATGGATTAAATCCGAAGTTCAAAACATACCGGTTGAAAAAAGAGTCATCATAACTTCACACGATGCTTTCCGCTACTTCGGCAGGGCATACGGACTTGAAGTAAAAGGGCTGCAGGGAATATCCACCGAAGCAAAGGTACAGACAGAAGATGTTAAAAAAACTATCGATCTCATAAAAGAAAGAAAACTTACCTCTGTATTTATCGAAACGAGCGTCAATCCTAAACTGCTTGAGGAAATCTCCAAAGAGACCGGCGCAACAGTCGGAGGCACGCTTTATTCCGATTCCGTTGGTGATGAGGGTACTTTCGAAGGAACGTACATCGGGGCTGTAACACATAATGTAAACACAATTGTAAAGGCTCTAAAGTAAATGAATGTAATTACAGTAAAGAATCTCACAATATCATATAACAAAAAGCCGGCCATTAAAGGCGTTAACCTTAATATAGCATCCGGCAGCGTGATCGGTATTGTTGGCCCCAACGGAGCAGGAAAATCTACTTTACTAAAAGGGATCCTTGGCTTATTGCCGTTTGATACGGGTGAAGTCAAGATTTTCGGCAAAGATATTGAAGACTCGCGCAAAAGGATTTCATACATTCCCCAGCGCGAACAATTTGACTGGGATTTCCCCATTTGCGTTGAAGATGTAGTTATGATGGGTCGTTATGCTCACCTGCCAATAGTCGGCTTCCCGAAATCAGGCGACAGGCAGATCGTAGAAGAGGTCCTGAAAAAAATTGAAATGGATAAATATTCAAAACGCCAGATACGCCAGCTTTCCGGAGGCCAGCAGCAGCGGGTTTTTCTTGCCCGGGCGCTTGCGCAGGAAAGCGATGTTTATTTCCTTGATGAGCCCTTTGTTGGAGTTGATGCAAAGACCGAAAAAGCCATATTCAGCCTGATGAAAGAGCTTAAAGAATCCGGAAAAACTATACTGGTCATACATCACGATCTCGGCAAGGTGCTTGAGTACTTTGACAAGCTCATTATGGTTAATCAGACCCTAATCGCTTTTGGTGATTCCAAAGAAGTGTTTACCCCTGAGCTTATCAACCGTACTTATGGCGGTAAGTTAACAATACTTCAGAAAACAGAAGAACTTATCAGTTAAAGAAAATTGGATATAATAAATCAATATATATTAGAGCCTGTTCAGTATGAATTCATTCAGCGGGCGCTCATTGCCTCAATTACAATTGGTATAAGCTGCGGCCTGATCGGTACATATATCATGCTGCGCCGCATGTCGCTAATTGGCGACGCGCTTGCCCACGCAGTTCTGCCCGGCGTTGTTGTCAGCTTTATGGTTGCCGGAAAAAGTGAACTGGCTCTGTTTATTGGCGCTGTGGTTTCAGGAATACTTACAGTTTTGCTTATCGGATTCGTTAACCGCAACTCAAGGATCAAAGAAGATACATCCATCGGAATAATTTTCACAGGTGCGTTTGCCCTTGGTATTCTGCTTGTCTCTCAGCTCAAGCAGGTGCATATTGATCTTTCTAGCTATCTATTCGGTGATGTGCTGGGCGTATCAACAGGCGATATAACCCTATCACTGATCATAATGTTTATAATAATAATATGTATTGTTGTATTCTACAAGCAGCTGCTTATCACCTCTTTTGATCCCACAATGGCTTTGACAATCGGTATTTCCACAACAGTCGTACACTACATGCTTATGACGCTGCTTTCCATGTCAATTGTTGCCGGGCTTCAGTCGGTTGGTGTTATACTTATAATTGCAATGCTTATCACTCCACCGGCTACAGCTTATTTACTTTCCGATAGCTTAAAAAAGATTCTTATACTCTCTGCACTTATCGGCGTTCTTTCATCTGTAATAGGATTGTATCTTTCTTATCACCTTAACTTTGCTTCTGGAGCATCTATCGTTCTGGTTGCCGTTACGATTTTCCTTCTTGTTTTCCTGTTCTCTCCCAAAGAAGGTGTAGTGACAAAGCTTATCAGGAGGAGAGAATCCGTGCGCACAGTTCTGCTTGAAGATGTTATCAAGCTTACTTACAAATTTGATGGAAGTATTGAAGGAGTCTCGCTTGCCGATGCAATTGCGAATGAGCTCGGCATAAGCAATTCAAAAGTACAGGGCGCCTTAAAGAAACTTGCTGAAAGAAATCTGCTGGAAAGTCCCGGAGGAAAACATCTTCTCACCGAGCAGGGAAATGACTATGCCCTGAAGCTTATCAGGACTCACAGGTTATGGGAAACTTATGTGACCAAAGAAAAAGTAATTGATATGGAGCACATCCACCCCGAAGCAGAAAAAGTTGAGCACGTATTAACAGAGGATCTTGTTGACGAACTTGATGAAGAGCTCGGCTTCCCCGAAAAAGATCCGCATGGAAGCGATATTCCCAGAAAGAAATAATTGAAATGACAACTATTTGGTTAGCATCATATAATGTTTTTTAGTTATTTTTTGCTTTTCAAACAAACAGGAGAAACAAATAATGGCAGATCAAATACAACACGCACACGATCATGAGGCGGCAGATAAACACGTAAAAGCAGATAAAATAGAGATTCTCATAACTGTTTTACTTGGCCTAACTACAATACTCGGAGCATTTGCTGCATACTGCGCGGCTCTTTGGGGCGGCGAAATGCAGTCAAACTATACTAAATCCGTTACAATGACTAACCACGCAAATACCGCTTACCTTGAAGCATTGAATGATCTTTCTGCTTTCGGAATGCTTGACCTTAAGGATGATCTGATCTATTCGGAGTGGAAGCGAAGCCTTGAAAAAGGCGATGCTGTTGATGCGCAGTATTTTTTCACCAAATTAAGTGAAGGGCTGCAGAAAGATCTTGCCGATAATCCCGCAGATGTTAGCGAGTATGAAAAAGAACAGCTAGCCGCTCTGGATAGCATCCAGGCTGGTTTTAAAGAATCAGATCAGCTTTATGATGAAGCCGAGGCGCTTATGCAAAAAGGAAATACTGCTAATAAGTACGGCGATGATTTTACGCTTTCAACCGTGATGTTTACAATTGTTCTGTTCTTCCTGGGCATTGCATCATTAAAAACCAAGGATAGCCTCAGAAAAATTTATGTAATGTTTGCATGTGCCGTAATGGCGCTTTCGCTTCTTAGAATGTTCACAATTCCCTTTCCGTTTTTACAATAAATAAATGCTTATGAAGATTAAATTTGCAGTCGTATTTCTTTTTGTTTTTGCCCTCAGCGTTCTTGCCATCAGCGTTCTTGCCCAGCCGGTTAAGATAGAAGTTATTGACGATATCTCGACCGATAGGCCCGATCAGAGCGAGTCACCCCTGCTTGTGCCTAAAGGATTCTTCCAGGCAGAGCTTGGCGGCTCTACCGAAAGAGTTACCGGGTTTGGCACTACAATATACGCCCTATCTGCTCCTGCTGTACTATTGCGATATGGACTCTGGAGTAATGTTGAGCTTCGTTTGGGCGCGGAATATCTGATTACACGCTATAGATATTCAGGTAATTTTGCAAGTGACAACTTTGAAATAAAAGGACCTGCCCCCCTGATGATTGGCACGAAGATAAAGCTTGTACCGTCCTAAAATAGGTTGACGGATTATTTAATGCCCCTGATTCATTTCAGGGGTTTTTTATGTACAAGATTAGGTGTATTTAGATTTAAAGCAAGATGCGGTCTATAGCTGTTATAAAGATATATTGCTTCTTTGA
>JAIOIK010000080.1 GCA_019912545.1 Ignavibacteria bacterium
TGAAAAAAATCTTGACGATCTAAAAAATGCCTTAGCTAATAATGAGAATCTTTATGCTTCACTTCTTAACAACCTCGCAACAATATACTATTACCGCGGAGAAATCCAAAGATCAAAAGAAATGTACGAACAAGTAATTGAGCTGAGAAGAAAAAATCTCGGGGAAAACCATCGCCGTTATGCTGATGCAATTGATAATCTTGCGGTGATATATAACGATACAGGATGGTTTGAAGAAGCGGTTGAGCTCCATAAAAAAGCGGCGTCGATATACTTAAATGTACTGGGTGAAAACCATGTTCATTATGCAGATGCTCTAAACAACCTGGCAACATCGTATCAAAACCTGGGTCGGCATGACGAGGCTATTGAGTTACACAGTGAAGCCATGAATGTTTTTATAAAAAGTGTCGGAGAAGATCATCCACGATATGCTACGGCTATCAGCAACCTGGCCAGGGCACATTTTATCAAGGGTGAAAATGATCTGGCGCTTAAGTATAACCGGCAAGCATATGAAATAAGGTTAAAACTACTTGGAGAGAATCATCCGCAAACAGGCTTATCAATTTCTTACATGGCCGATATTTATCAAAGCATGAATGATCATGAAAAAGCGATCGAACTGAACAATGATGCCCTGGAGATATTTAAAAACACTGTTGGTGAAAAACATTTTCATTATGCTAACTCATTGAAAAGCCTTGCAGAATGTTATACTGCAATTGGATCGCTTGATAAAGCTATGGAATATTTCAAACATGCAAAGGCCTTGTATATACAAATCTATGGGAAAGAAAGCGAAATAACGATAGAAACTCTGGATCAAATTGAATCCTTAAGCAAACTGATCAATCCTTCTACAATACAAAACCGCACCACTGATTAAAGTGATGCGGCTTTATTTTTACCGCCGTCAAAAAGATGAGTATGTGTTAATTAACCGAAGCCTTTTGCCTTACGGGTGATTCAAGATATTTCTTTACTTCTTTGTACATTGTCCCTGCGTCAAGGCCCGCCTGGTGGAGCACGCTTTCGGCAGTTCCGCTGCCGAGGTAATGCCCAATCCTGAACGGATGCAAAATATTAAACCTGGATTCAAAGCCCGTTATCCATTTGTACATTGTAGGAAGAGTAAAACCTGTAATTCCAAGCGCATCGCGCCTTACTGTGTATGGGAGGAGAGCTTCACGATCTTCTTTTGGATGAGCATCATATAACTCTGCACTTGATACATGATAGACATTTACATTGTAGCCGTCTTTATCAAGCATGGGTAGTACTTTTGTTACAAATTCAATCGTCACGCCGCTTTCCTGCAGAATTATGGAACCGTCAAGATGCTGTTTTGGGTCGGCTTTCCTTAAGGCATAAACTCCCTTTGCAGCCTCGGTTGCAGGTGCAAGATTCAGCTTAACTCTATCGATGATCAGTTCATTCGGCCTGGTAACAAATGGAGAAAGAACAGCCGGGCGTTTCTTTAAGCCGGCAACAAGCAGCGGCCAAATTTCACCGGGTTCCCATGGAGTTAATGTTATCATTACTCCGGGCGGAAAGTTCTCCTGTATCAGCTGCAAGCACTGGGGATCGGCATGTGTCGGGCCGTCTTCGCCGGTTTTCAATCCCGCATGCGCGTTGATAAGTATCCATGTATTATAATTGCCGCCAAAGTGCATAACTTTGTTTTGTTCGCCTATTCCGTGCAGCCTTGCAGCAGTATGTTCCATCGCAGAGATGAACGCACCATATGAAGAGCTGACGCCGATGTGTTTGCCATATGCCGATAGCCCTGCCATCATTCCGCCAATTGCATCTTCGCAAATACCACCCACAGAAAGTATTCTTGACTCCGGGTTATCAACTGAATCATAAAATCCATCATGGAAAGCAGAGCCTAATAGGTTTACTGAAGTTGAGCCGAGAAGATCTGCGGCTACGCCGAGAACAGCGCCTTTGGAAAGGTTATTTATATAACCAAGCGATGCACCAAGTACTCCTCTTAATGTAGTAACCTCTCCGGGCTTAACGTTTAGTTCTTCGGGAATATGCTTTTCGGAAATGGCGTTATCTTTATAGATCGCGCCAATATCAGTTGGGTTTGATTTCGGAGTGCGTTTCTTGACATTCAATCTTGCTTTGCTTTTTATTATTGCATCGGCAAAGTATCCAAGATCTTTATCATTTTGAATGACACCTCTAATTGTAAGCAGGGTATCATAAAAACATTTTTCCATATTATCCTGCGTATTTTCTCCGCTAAAGTGCGGTACTTTGACGGCGAATGTATCTTCAAACTCTTTGCATGCCAGAAAGTAGCCTTCTGAATTCAGTTTATGGCCAGCCCCGTGAGATGCTCTGCCTTCAATACCATATTTCCAGCCTTTAACTGTCCTGTATATAATCGCAGTTGGCATTTTGTTATCAATATTCTTTGCTAACAATTGCGCGGCGGCTATTTTGTTAAAATCTTTTCCATCATCAACATAAATTACATTGAAGTCATGCAGATAACAAAGTTCCATCGGATTCCATTGAACATAATCACCCTTCAGATCGCCTTCACGGCAAACGCGGTTTGAATCTATTGATGCCTGGTTAAAATCAATATGGAATTTTATGTTATGCAGCCTCATGGCGCTTGCGGCCGCAAAAGCCTCAACAACTCTTCCGGGAGTCATACCTCCTTCGCCTTCAACAACGTGAACCTGTGGAGCATTTTCTCCGAAATGATCAATTGCTCCAAGAGCCAGTCCGAAAGAAGCTGAAACACCAACTCCGCTTGCTCCCGTCGCGATCTTAACGTGAGGAGTTGCCGGTGTAGGGTGACCATCAAGCGCCTTTGCATTGAATTTTGCAAATAGCGGCAAAGTATTTACAGGATTTCTTCTGAATCCGAGCAGATCTTCAAGCCTCATCTGAAATTTTTCATCAGGGAGCGCTTCGGAGTTGAATGCTCTTACAACTTCATTTCTCAAAGCCCACATTGCATACAAACCCAAAGCCTTGTGACCGGCAGCATAAACAAGCATATCAGAGTCATCCCTGAACGGATCTTTAATATCAAGATCAAGCACATTATATATTATTGAAGAAACAAATCTGCCTGAAGAGATAGATCCACCCGGATGCCCGCTAGTCGGCACAAAATTATACAGCACTGCGCACAAAGTTCTGTATATTACATCAAGCTTCTCGAACCTCTTAACTTCATCATCACTCAGTTGCTTTTCCTTTGCAATGATATCGTTAACGTTATAATACTTTCCGCGTCTTGGACCGAAACAAAACGGCCTTGATTTAATCTCTGAGTTAGTTTCCATAGTGAAATATATTTTAATTTTGTGATTTACCGGCCTAAAATGTTACTTTACCGTTACTAAATTAGCCTTTCAGGTCATATATTCATATGACTTAGAATATGAAATAGACTGATATTTATCAGTTTTTGCCGTTAGTCATAAGAAATTTGATTTAATATCTCCATTTTTACAGCTAATTTTGTATTCTATATAAAATTATGAGAAAGCTTAATATACTGCTGCTGAATGCATTGGATATTTACGGCGGAGGCGAGTATTTCGTATATCAAACCGCTCTTTCGCTGAAAATGCGAGGGCATAATATTTGGGTATCCTGCCGTGACAATAATTTCCTTTACAAAAAATGCATCGACAATACGATCAGTGTTTTCCCTACAGAATACCCTGAGCCAAACAGAAAAAACAAATTGTTCAAAATAGCCAACAGGCTGAAGTCATTTATCAATGAAAATAAAATTGATATTGTTCACTCTAATACTACTTACGATAGAACTGCCGGAGCATTTGCGGCACGGCTTGCAAATGTAAAGCATGTTACAAACGCGCATAGTTTTGAGTCTCTCCAGCACAATTTAACCCACTGGTACAGGAACAGATACTTAATCGACCACTTTTTTGCCGATGGGATGCGCATCAGGGATCTGCTTATTAACGAAGATAAAATAGATGAAAAAAAGATAAGCATGATTTATCTCGGACTTAACTCAGAGGATATAGGAAAAGATAATATCAGCCGGTTAAGGATACGGAATGAATATGATATAAAAGATGATGAGATTCTTATAGGAAATGCAGCGCGGATGGTCCCTTTTAAGGGTCAGGAATTTCTTATCCGGGCTTTCGGCAATGTGCTTAGCGCTTTCCCAAAAGCAAGGCTTATGATAGTGGGTGACGGCGAACTAAGCGAAGACCTTAAGAACCTTTCAAAAGAGATCGGCACTAATGGCGGAATTGTATTTGCAGGTTTTAAAGATAATCTGAAGGAGATGTATTCTGCATTTGATATTTATGCACATACTTCAGTAGAGGGCGGAGGTGAGGCATTCCCGTTTGCAGTACTGCATGCATTGGCTGCAGGGCTCCCGGTAACCGCCACTAACGTTGGCGATGTTTCAGCAATGGTTAATGATGGTGAAAATGGTTTCCTTGTTCCTGATATGGATGTTGGTGCAATAGCTGAAAAGCTGAAGATATTAACCGGAGATAAAGCCTTAAGAGTAAGAATGGGAACAGAAAGCTTTAAACTGCAGAGAGAAAAATTTACAATGGAGTTGATGACCGATAATATTGAAAAGGTGTATCTTAAAGTATTGGACGAAATAAGAAAATAATATTTATTCATCAAACCAGCTATCAACCATTAATTTTATGCTTTCCGTTTCTAACTTGTGATTAAAGTAATTATTGTGGGGATCATATAGGTATTCTTTACCCCATTGAACGTGATTTTCCGCAAGCTCTTCAATTGAATCCAGAATGAAATTTATCTCATCATCCCGCATCATGGGATGGCATGACATCCTTATCCACCCCGGCTTTGCCGAAAGATCGTCATGATCGATCATTTGAGTGATCTTCTTTGATTTCTTCTTAGAAACATGAAGGAGATAGTGCCCGTAAGTTCCGGCGCATGAACACCCGCCCCTAACCTGGATACCAAACCTGTCGTTGAGAAGTTTCACTCCCAAATTATAGTGCATACCATCTATGTAAAACGAGATCACAGCAAGCCGGTCTTCGATATTTTCTGCAAGTACGTGCAGGTTCTTAATTTTTTTCAATCGCGCCAAAACCTCACTCTTTATCTTTTCTTCTCTGGCAAGCATTTCTTCTATGCCCATTTTTTCTTTGAGCTTAACGCACATTGCGGCGCGGATTGTCTGCAGAAATGGCGGCGTTCCGCCATCTTCCCTTAGCTCAACATCTTCATAAAAACTGTGCTCACCCCAGGGATTTGTCCATTTTACTGTGCCGCCTCCGGGTTGATCCGGGGAAAAGTGGCTGTCATACAAATTCCTGTCAAAGATGAGTATGCCTGAGCTCCCGGGGCCGCCCAGAAATTTATGCGGCGAGAAAAATATAGCATCCAGCTCTTGTTTTGGGTTTTCGGGATGCATATTAATATTTATGTAAGGAGCAGAACAGGCAAAATCTACAAAACACCATCCGCCATGCTCATGCATAATTTCGGCAATTTCATGGTATGGTGTAAAAATTCCGGTAACATTGCTGCATGAAGTTACTGACGCAATCTTAATTTTAGAATCTTTATATCTGACAAGCAACTGTCGCAGGTTTTCAAGATCAACTCTGCCGTCTTCATCGGGCTTAATTATCTCAACATTGGCAATCGTTTCAAGCCAGGTTGTTTGATTGGAATGATGCTCCATATGCGTTAAAAATACCACTGGCCTTTGATATTCAGGAATGTTCAGGTTTCCTCTTAATCTTGATGGGATCTTAAATCCCAACATTCTTTGCAGCTTAAGCATTGCCCCTGTCATACCCGAGCCTGTACAGATAATTGCATCAGTCTCTAAAGCATTAACGTGATCTTTTATTATCTTCTTGGCTTTCATATAAGCAAGGGTCATAGCAGTACCAGTTACATTTGTTTCGGTGTGTGTATTGCCAACAAAAGGCCCGATTAGATCTTTAATTTTATCCTCAATGGGCCCGTAAAGCCTTCCGCTTGCAGTCCAGTCAGCATAAACTATTTTTTTTAAGCCAAATGGAGTTGTAAACTCTGCATTGTAACCAACAGTATTATCCCTGAACTTCCTGAAATGTTTGACGGATATATTTGGATCCATAAGGTGAGATTTATGATGAACTGTTTCCAATGATTTTTCAAGATTCATATGACTATCCATATACAAAAATACACCAAGTACGGGGCTCTTTACTATGATTATAGTCATAGAAAATTTGCTCAAAAGCGGAATAGTTACACGTTTTTTGAATTTTTTAGCTTAATAAAAACCAATAGATTAGCGAACAATTCCGTTTTTATTCTTCATTTCTATTTGCCCTTTAAATTAATATTTTTGTAGATTATGTACAGAGTACTGCTATATTACAAGTATGTTAAGCTAAGTAACCCGGAATTCTTTGCTGAAGAGCATCTTGAATTCTGTAAGAGCCTTGGCTTGAAGGGCAGGATTCTCATCTCTCCCGAAGGAATTAACGGTACCTGCAGCGGCAGTATAACTGGTACTGATAAGTACATGGAACATATGCACAGGCATTCTGCTTTTAGTGATCTTTGGTTTAAGATTGATGAAGTTCCAAAACATGTATTTAAGAAAATGCACGTAAGGCTTAAACAAGAGCTTGTTACATTCAGATTCAAAGAAGATCTTGATCCGAACATTATCAGCGGGAAACATCTCAGCCCTTCTGAGTGGCTTGAAAAAATGCAGGAAGAAGATGTAATTATTCTTGACGGCAGAACTGATTATGAATTTGACCTTGGGCATTTTAAGAATGCTATCCGGCCGCCGGTGAGATCATTCAGGGAATTCCCCGAGTGGGTTGAAAGAGATTTCAGCAAGTTTAAGAATAAGAAAGTATTGACTTACTGTACAGGCGGAGTTAGATGTGAAAAACTTTCGGGTTATTTAATGAGGGAAGGATTTGGAGAGGTTTACCAGTTAGATGGCGGCATAATAAACTATTCACAAGACCCTGAGATTAAAGGCAAACTATTTGATGGCAAATGCTACGTATTTGATGAAAGGATTTCAGTCCCTATAAACTTTGCAGATGAATATACCGTTACCGGAAAGTGCCATCATTGCAGCAAGCCGACTGATAGATATGTTAACTGCGCTAATTTGGATTGCCACCTTCAGCATTTTGAATGTGAAGAGTGTGAAGAAAAATGGGCGCGCTCATGCAGCAAGGAATGCATGAAAGCAGTAAGACATGAAATATTAACCTCAGCTTAAATGGATAGCTCAATTCAATATCTTGCAGTTTTAGTTCCTCTTGCTGTAATTATTTTGCTTGCGATTTTTTTCTACAGGCTATTTTCAAAATCGGCTGCTAAGGATAAGAAATATCTTGAGGATGTAAAAAATCTTGACGAGCTAAAGAAAAGGGCTGAATTCCGTGCAGCTAAAATTATCAGTGTTCAGCCATTCCAAGCAAGCATGTATGCCCCTGGAATGAGAACAGTTAGTGTAAGACTCGAAATTGAGGATTCGCCCGGAAAATTTTCGATGCACTCGGTACAATGGATGGTTGATGACTATTTCAGCTCTTCTTTTCAGCCGGGAGATAATATCCAGGTAAAGATTTATGAAGAATATATCTTTCCATCAGGCGATGGAGCAAAACTACTGCCTTAGACAATTAAGCGTACTGCCCCGCAGCAAATCCTGAGGCCCACGCCCATTGGAAATTGTATCCGCCAAGCCATCCCGTTACATCAACCACTTCACCTATAAAATAAAGCCCTTTAACTTTATTGCTTTCCATTGTTTTGCTTGAAAGCTCCTCAGTACTCACTCCGCCCTTTGTAACTTCAGCTTTGCCAAATCCTTCAGTGCCTTTGGGAATAATATGCCAATTGTGAAGTTCATGTGATAAGACCGCAATATCCTTTTCGCTTAGTTTATTTATTGGTTTTGAGCGGAAATTGATCTCGCACCATTTTTCCGCAAACCTTTTGGGCCAGAATTGCGCGAGGAAGTTTGCTAGCTCGGTTTTATTTTCAGCATTTTCCTTCATTATTTCGGGAATGTCTTTTTCAGGCAGCAAATCAATTACAATTTCATCGCCCGGGTTCCAGTAATTTGAAATTTGCAGTATTGCCGGTCCGCTTAGACCCTTATGTGTAAACAGAATATTCTCATGGAAGCTTACACCATTGCATGTAACGATTGAATCTATTGAAAGTCCGCTAAGCTCGCCGTAAGACTGGTAACTCAATGTAAACGGCACTAATCCCGGAACAGTTTTTGTCAATTTAATCCTGAATTGCTTTGCGATCTTATAGCCAAAATCCGTAGCCCCCATTTGCGGTATTGATATTCCGCCTGTTGCTATTACAAGTGATTCAGATTGAAACTTCCCATCAATAGTGCCAGTTTCAAATTGATTATTTTTTATTATCTCCGAGACTGAACAATTTACTTTGATCTCAACTCCGGCATCATCACATTCCTTTTGCAGCATTGCCACAATTTCCTTTGCGGAGCCGTCACAAAACAACTGTCCCAGCTTTTTTTCGTGATACTTTATGCCATGCTTTTCGACTAGTGATATGAAATCCTGGGAAGTGTATCGTGCAAGTGCGGACTTGCAGAAGTGCGGATTTTCTGAAATGAAATTATCATGACTGGCCTCAGTATTAGTAAAGTTACATCTCCCGCCGCCGGAGATGAGTATTTTCTTACCGATCTTTTCAGCATGCTCCAGCACAAGAGTTTTCCTGCCGCGTTTAGCTGCTTCGATCGCGCACATGAGTCCCGCAGCGCCCGCGCCAATAATGATGATATCGTAGTTCAAATTTATACTTTTAGTTTGGAGGGATTTTGTCTGGAATCATATAATGAAAGAATGATGATTTCATTTTCATTTATCCTGTAATATAGTGTAATTTGTTTCATAAGGACACATTTGCGAATATTATTCCGGTTAGAAAGTGAAGGATAACTATAAGGAAAAAGCTTTATTGTTTGAATTCGTTTCTTGAAAATCTTGTTAAATCTTCTGATTTCAGTAAGAGACCAATTATTTTCCAGATATTCAATAATACTTACAAAATCTCTCTCAGCCTTTGAAGAAAACTTTATTTCTGAAACCATTTTTCATGTTTTTTCATGAATTCATCATAACTTACTAATCTTCCTTCTTCGGCATCTTTCGAACCTTCCTCAATACCTTTTCTTTCATCGTCAGTTAAGGACTCCCATTCAACTACTTCATCGCTTATGAAAAAATCTACGATTTCCTGCAAATTTTCAAGTTTTGCATCATCTTCCAGAAGGTCAACTTTAGTATGAATATTTCGCTTTATTTCAGTTTTTGTCATTTCTCAAAATACCAATTATTAAAATAATTTACAATTTCATTATCTAAAAGCACCATCAATCAATACTGAATTATTCTCAAAATCAACATCAAATATCTTTTTCCTAAGAAAAAACATATAAAATCCTTCATAACTTGGAAAATCTACAGGTCTAATTGAGAGACCTTTATCATAAGAAAAAATCAATTCATCATTATATAGATCATAAACACTTATATTATCATGAGCAGAAAAAATCATATATTTGTATGAATCATAATTTCCTTCCCCAAAAAGTTCAAAGTATTTGCGACTGGAATATTCGGGATTTAGCTTCAGATCAGGAAAACCAATCTTATATTTATTAACTACAAAAAACTTAATGTAATCATCTGTAACAGCAAATGTTCCATTAATACCTCTCAGCATAAAAATTGGTTTGACAGTATCAACTGGATTTACATATATAATCTTATCATTACTATAGTCGTTAAGATATTCTGAATACTTATCCTCTTTCGGCAAGAAATTTATACAATCATTTAATGCCCTTACAAACTCCAAATCTCCATTCATCTTTTTATACATTTCCAAATATTTCTCTCCACCCAGCTCACTTAACAAGAATGAATTATACAATCCTGATACCGCATAAGTCATATTAGCATCCTGACTATAGAATGCATCGTTGGTTAAGATTGAATCATAGGTCAAAAATCCGGTTTTCTGCAGGTAGTAACCAAGATCGGTAACCACTCTCGGCGCCATGCCTCCCCTGCCGCCCATTGCAACTGCGAATCCTTCCATGAAAAAGGGAAGTGTGTATAATCCTAGATTCTTCAATTTGAAATTAATGAGAATATGCGCCACTTCATGAAAATTTGTTTGGTATGATGAAACCACTTCATCTGTACCCAGCATTGCCATACCTTTTGCACTGAAACCTGTAATATTTTTCACTTCATTTTCATCAGAGCAGAATACATATCCAATTTTTTCCTTTTCAAGTATTCGTTTCTCTGAAATCGTGAAACCAAGCGTATCGGCAACCATATCAACAAACTGGTCAAGACGTTTTGTGCAGTAATCGTTGAAGTATTTAGGTTCCTGAATGCTGAAAGAAAAGTATTTGCTCTCTATCTTCTCCCAGTTCCTCGAAATGTATGTTGATGATGTCACGAAACCATCATTAAAGTAAAATACTTTGCTGTAATTCGCATCCGGTACTTTAAAAGTTACTTCTGTATAAAAGTCTTCGAGTGGTTTTTCTGTAATCTCATATTTATACTTGCCGTTTTTGATGCCTGCTTTGATCTCTTCGGGGATATCATTGCCGATATGGAACTTATTTTTTACTCCATTGTATTGAATCCCAAGTCTTTGGCTATTAGCAAGCTCTTTCTTGTTCACATAATCTATAATTTCTGGTTTACCGTATATCAGGGCATCAATGAACTTGTTAGATACGGATTGAGAGTGGGCTGTTGTTGGCAACAACAATAATAACCCAAATATGACCGTAAAAATACAATATTCTAAAGATCTATATTGATTAGTTTCGTGCTTCATAAGAAAATTCGTGCAAATTAGTGGCTAAAGCTTTTGAGAAGATTAGCCTAGCCACATGTTCCTGTCAAGCGAGCGGTATTGGATGGCTTCGCTTATATGTGATGAATTTACATTTTCATCTCCTGCCAGATCTGCAATTGTTCGCGCAACTTTCAGAATTCTGTCATAAGCCCTTGCAGAGAGTCCAAGCTTTGTAATTGCCATTTTCATCAATTCTTCGCTTGCGGAATCAATTTTGCAAAATTCACGGATATCTTTTGATTGCATATCGGCATTGCAGAAGATATCTTTTTTTCCTGAAAATCTTGCAAGCTGAAACTCTCTAGCTTTAATAACCCGCTCTCTGATAACACTTGACGGCTCGCCCTGCTCGGTAGAAGAAAGTTCTTTATACTTTACTGCCTGCACCTGTATGTGTATATCAATTCTATCAAGAAGCGGGCCGGAAATCTTTGAAATATATCTTTGTATCTGCTGCGGCTGGCACTGGCACTCCTGGTTAGGGTTGCCGAAGTTCCCACAAGGGCAGGGATTCATAGCCGAGGCTAGCATGAAGTTACATGGATAGTCAACAGTTATTTTAGATCGTGAAATAGTGACCTTGCCGTCTTCCATCGGCTGTCGCATTACTTCAAGCGCATTCTTTTTGAATTCTGGTAGCTCATCCAAAAATAATACACCATGATGAGCAAAAGAAATCTCGCCCGGTTTTGCATTGGGTCCGCCGCCCACAAGCGCAACATCACTGATTGTATGGTGAGGCGACCGGTAAGGCCTGATAGATACAAGAGCAGTATTTGACGGAAGCAGCCCCGCTACTGAATGTATTTTTGTTGTTTCAAGGGCTTCATCAAACGTCATTGGCGGCAGCACTGTTGGAATTCGTTTTGCAAGCATTGTTTTACCTGAGCCGGGAGGGCCGACCATAATGATATTATGTCCGCCTGCTGCGGCAACTTCAAGCGCGCGTTTCACTTCGTGCTGTCCTTTCACATCGGCAAAATCAACAATGCTCTTCTGTTCTACATTAAATATCTCTTTTAGATCAACTCTGAATGGTTCCAGTCCCCCGCCGTTATCCAGAAATTCAACAACTTCCTGCAATGTGCCAAGCGGATGAACATCAATACCTTCTACCATTGCCGCTTCCCGGGCATTTTCTTCCGGTACGATAATTCCTTTGAAACCGCTCCTGCGGGATTCAATTGTAATGGGTAAGATACCTTTTACGGGCCTGAGCTTGCCATCAAGAGAAAGCTCACCCACAAAGACATAATCCTTAAGCATATCCGGTTTTACCTGTCCCGTTTCGCAAAGCACTCCAAGAGCAATGGGAAGATCAAACCCGCTTCCTTCTTTCCTTATATCTGCCGGGGCAAGATTTACTGTAACTTTTTGGGTCGGGAAGTGATAAAATGAATTTTTAATAGCGGCAAGTACACGCTCTGCCGCTTCTTTAATTGCGCTATCCGGTAAACCCACTATCACAACCTTTGGAAGAACCTTTTCAAGGTGTGTTTCGATAGTTACCATAAAGGCATTAACGCCTATTGTTGTGGAGCCTATTACAGATGATATCATATTAACTCAATTTATAAGAGTTTTAAAAAATATGGTATTCAATATTTAGTGTACTAAAATTCAATGTATTAAAATAATTTTTGCAGTCTTATTTGCTCAATATCCTTTTCGCTAAGCTTTGCATCCAGCAGAGTAGTGTTATCATACACACTAGTTTCAACCTTATCAAGCAATCTGATAATCGGAGAGGGCGACTTCCCCGTAAATGTCGAAGAAAGCTTTGCAAGCGCAATAACGGCTTCCATCCGGTTCTTCAGTTCTACGGCAGAGTTTTCATCCTCGCATTCATTCTGCATAACAATTTCAAGCTGGTCCGTCATTTTAAGTGAAAAAGATACGGATCTGATCTTTTTGTAAACTGTGTAAAGCTCGTTTTGATCCTCAGATTGCGTTGTATCCGGCATCATTCTATCTTCACTATGCGTACTATCAATGCCTCCTGGCATTTTAGTCTTTTTGGATTTATTCATATCCGAAAAGTTCTCAAATATTCCGCGTATAAAAAGCTTCTGGTCAGAGATCATCCACAAATTCTCTTTATATTTTATCCTTTCGATTTCTTTCATCGCATCTGTATCGGTAAGCAGTCCGGCATTTGATGTATCTGTAACTGAAAATGTATTCTCGATCTGTTTTAAGTAATTACTTGCACAAACGGTAAAGTCATCTTTAAAATAGAAATTGAAGTTTGTTTCGGTTTGTTTATAAACTGTAATCCCGCCCGGGTATTCTATTTTTGTGTAAAGAGTGTCACCGGCAACGTAGTCATTTACACGCTTTTTATCAAAAGTGCCTTTTATGACAAGGGCATTATCACCAATCCATGAATTCGAGAAATAGAGTTCATCTATTCCGCTTGTGATGCTCACTCCGGTGGCTTGTGTAAGAAGGTTCAGAAAGCTACCAAAATTCCTTTCTGAATTGAAAAGCGAATCGGATATAAACTTATTCCAGAAGCCGGTATCCCGCATTTTCTTGAAATTGAAATACATAACGAATTGGGGGTCGCTTTGCAGCAGTGCAAGATTCTGTTTTACTTTTAGCGGTAAAGGGTCGGGATCAAGCTTTTTGGAGCAGCTAACAATTAATAATGAGCAATGAGCAATAATAATCACGAATAAAATAACACTCTTTACTGAACTTCTACTGTTCATTGTTAATTGCCAATTGATAACTGCATTTAATAGTCTTTTTTGGAAAAATAATAAACCGAGTATGACATCACTACAGCACAGAATATCAAAGATGATATTACAGCCATCCACGCCGGCTCAATAGAGGTTAAGCCCATTTCATTTTGAGTAATTGTGCTTTTCCACATAGCAATGTTATCGCCAGAGATCATTGCATTAGTTACGTCCTTAATCTCTCCCGGCTTCGGGAAAATGTAGTATAGGAAATTGAATACAAACTGGACCGATTCATTCTTAACAAATGTAAAAATAACCGATTCCCTGATTGAAAGTACCGGACACAGAACAAATATCATGAAGAAATTTATCAGTATTGATATAACTGAGCTGTTTGTAAGCAGGCCGATAAGTACTGTTATGCTGTACATCACGGCGAAAGCAAGAGTAAGAGAAAGAATCGAGCTCAAAAAAGCCGGACTCCAGTAACCTGATTTAAGCGAAAGTATCAGCCAAATTGAGCCGATCAAAAAAACCATACTTACAGCAACAAACAAAACTGCTCCCAGGAATTTAGACATCAGGATGGTAAATCTTGAAATTGGCTTTGATATAAGTAAGTCAATAGTCCCTTTTTCAAGCATTGAAGGAATAAAAGAAGATGTTGATATCAGTGAAAAGAACAAAATCAGATTGAAAGAAAGCGATAAGAACCCGGTTTCAACTGAAATGATAACCTGTTTAATATCTGCAAATGAAACTATTCCCTCAACTGCATCAAGATTAACTGCAAAAAGCATTATGAGCACAACTATTGCATAAAAAATATAATATCCAATGAATATTTTTTTTGCCAGTGCTTCGCGGAAAGTATTTTTTATTATTGTCAGCATTAGTTGGTATTATCCTTCTTTATTACGTTGATGAAGAGCTCCTCAAGGGTACTTGTCTTCTGGTTGATAGTCTGAATCCTGATTTTCTCTGCCCTTAACAAGTCGATTATACCATTGATCTTATCTATTCCGGCTTCGGAATTAATCTCATTTTCGCCAATGCCTGCGTTCGGGTCAATTGCCATGACTTTTTGCTTGATGTCCATTCCAATTGGTTCGACTGTATGAACAGCGAAGATATTTTCAGCCTTAGTTAAATCGTCAACATTACCTTCCTTGATCAGATCGCCTTTATTCAAGATCGCAACCCTGTCGCAGATCATCTCTACTTCTGAAAGTAGGTGTGAATTCAGGAAAATGGTTTTTCCACGAGATTTAATTTCATGCAGAATATCGCGAATTTCTTTCCTGCCTATAGGATCTACGCCATCAGTTGGTTCATCAAGGAAAATAAGATCAGGATCGCTTAACATTGATTGCGCAAGCCCGAGTTTCTGCATCATTCCTTTTGAATATTTCTTTATCCTGGTCTTTCTCCACTGTGTAAGATTCATCATACCAAGCATTTCATCAATTCTCTTAGTCATATTGGAATCATCTTTCATGCCTGAGAGCTGCCCGTAATAAGATAAAACCTGCTCTCCCGTTAAGTAACTGGGAAATTTATGATTTTCCGGAAGGTAGCCGACTTTTGTTTTGGCTTTGTAATTCTTTACATCCGTGCCGAAAAGCTTTGCGTCTCCCCTTGTTGGGAAAGTTATTGCAAGCAGCATTTTTATGAGGGTTGTTTTTCCTGCGCCGTTGGGTCCCAGCAAACCAAAGATCTCGCCCTGCTTTACTTTAAACGTAAAGTCGTTGAGCGCATTCACCTTTTGCTTGGAAAACTTCGCCGTGTATTCTTTCGATAAATTCTGTGTTTCTATTACGTGCATATATTATTTTTTATAGATTCAATCGGTTATAAATCAAATTTAGACACAAATTACACAAATTATCACAAATTCTTACGCAATAACTTTTTGAAATTAGTGAAATTAGTGTCTATCTTTTTTACTTTTTCGTAAATTCTTTCATTAAAAAATCAAACTCTCCTTTTGAAACAACTTCTGGCTTTTCTTTTGATTCACGGTAAGCGTCCATCCGCTCTATTCTTTTATCCTTAACTTCACCCCAAAAACTCTCAGATGTCATTATTCTGCTGCCGCACTCTTTTGCGAAATTCGATATTTCCCTGTCGGAAGAAACAATTTTGAGCAACTTTGGATTTCTTGCCTTATCAACTAAGTGCTTTATAAGCGCATCTGCGTGTCCATAATCAGGGCCAACGCCGGTTTTGGAGAACTTGACTTCAATATTTTGATCGTGTTTATTCTGCCCGAAGCCATCAAACACTAAGATGCATTTTATTCCCTTGCCGAAATAATGGCCGTGAAACTTGGAAACCATCGTATCAACGCAAATTTCCTGCGACTGGGCAAGGAGTATCCTTAGCTCAGTAACTTTATGCATCAGGTTATATGCGTCAATTATTATTGTTTCCATTTAATAAATATAAAGTGATAATGTTATGAAGTTCTTTTTCTAGCGTTAAGGATCGTCATCCCGATTACTTTACCGTCATTATATCTGATTATGATATTATCTTCGCTCATTTCCGAATCATCCGCATGACTTGGTTTTTCAAAATCAATATATAAAACGTCTGCTTCTTCATCATAGTTAGTCCACATATTTTTATGCTCGAGTAGTGTTGGGGCTATATTTATCCAATTCTTAATTTCTATATTTTCCATAACAGTTTCTTGTTTAAAAGATAATTGATTTTTTTTGAAAGAAAAGCTGTAATTACAAAACCAACATCCGGTGCAACTTCCTTATAGATTACAATTATGAATTTTCCTTTGTTAATTTCTTTTACTGCTAAAAGTTCGCCATTACTGCCCTCATAAATAAATTCCGGATTTTCAATTGTATCAAGAATATCAAAATAATAGCCTGCTAATTCCGAATGCCCTTCTGTAATGTGAAGCCATCTTTCACTTGTAAGCCTGATCTTAAAATTATTCTTTGATAATGCTGCATCCATCATGGCTTATCCCTGTACATAAGCCTCGGGAAGGGAATAGCTTCACGCAAATGGTCAAGTTTGCAGATCCAGCTTACAACCCTTTCAATGCCCATACCAAATCCGGAGTGCGGAACGCTGCCAAAGCGGCGGAGATCCAGATACCACTGAAACGCATCCATAGGCAGATTATGTTCCTTAATTCTTGAAGTTAACAGTTCAAGGTCATCTTCACGCTCACTGCCGCCAACTATTTCGCCATATCCTTCCGGTGCCAATACATCAACTCCCCTTACAATTTTTGGATTATCCGGGTCTCGCTTCATGTAGAATGCCTTTGCTTCACTTGGCCAGCCGTAAACCATTACCGGCCTGTCGTAATCCTCAACAACTGCTTCTTCATGCGGAGCGCCGAAATCCTCACCCCAGGGGAACGGCCTTATCTCTTCTTCACCGCCATCAGCTTTTTTGCGGATAAGCGGAACATTCTTTTTGTTTATGATATTCACCGCTTCATCATAAGTAATGCGCGGGAACGGTTTTTTGACAGCTTCAAGCTTGGATATATCGCGCTCAAGCACTGCAAGCTCTTTTGCGCGATTCTTGATAACACGCTCTACTATATATACAATAAAATCCTCGATGAGATCCATGTTATCGTAAATATCATAAAAAGCCATCTCGGGCTCGATCATCCAAAACTCGGTTAAATGCCTGCGTGTTTTGGATTTCTCCGCGCGGAAAGTTGGGCCGAAGTCATACACTTTGCCAAAAGCCATTGCGCCTGCTTCAGCGTAGAGCTGTCCGGTCTGAGCAAGATATACTTTGCCTAAGTCAAAATAATCTGATGAAAACAGTGTTGTTGTTCCCTCAGCGGCGTTTGGTGTAAATATTGGCGAATCAAAAAGCGTAAAGCCATTATCATACATGTAGTCTCGGCACGCTTTAATTATTTCTTCGCGTACTTTTAATATTGCGACCTGCTTTGGTGAGCGCACCCACAAGTGCCTGTGGTCGGCAAGGAATTCTACACCGTGATCTTTAGGTGTAATTGGATAAGGTTCAGCGATCTGAACGATCTGCAGATCCTTTACCTGAATCTCGTATTCATCTTTCTTTGGGTGTTTTGCCACAACTCCCGTAACTATGAGTGAAGATTCCTGTGTAAGTTTACCAAAATTTTCCCAAACTTCTTGTGATACTTCTTTTTGTGATACAACTCCCTGTATTATGCCGCTTCCGTCACGAAACTGCGGAAACATAAGCTTTCCAGATGTGCGTATGTTGTAAAGCCAACCGTTTAGTGTGACTTCCTGGCCAACATAATCTGCAATTTTATCAATATAATAGCGTTTTTTCAACTTTTCTCCTGTGAAAAATTGGTTTTTCTGTGTTTAAACTGAAAGTTACCGAAAATTTGAAAGTGTTACAATGAACAAAGGTTGAGATAGATTGGAATCAGCAGTATTAGAATATAATGCAAAATTCAATAAGTTTTAAAAAAATATAAAATACTCAATAGTACTAGTACAAAAAAGTTAGAAAATTCGACAATCTGTACACTGTAAACAGTAGAAATTGAACCTGTATATTTTTTCTCAAACGTATTATAATATAGGAAGGGGCACAATCCATGCAGAGAAGAAATTTCATCAAAAAAGCATTATTTTCAAGTCTAGTTGCAGGCAGTCTTGATCTTCTGCGTTTCGATAAAGTCAATGCTGAAAAAGAAACTTTCGGCAAATGGAACATCAAAGAAGTTGAATATTTGTTAAGAGGGTTTGAAAAAGGTAGTTTCTATCTTGTGTACTTTTCGTCTTTCATAGACGCAAACGAATTCAACCGATTATACAGCTTAGATGGGAAATACTTCAATAAAGATATTTATTATTATATCAATAACTGCATTGCAAAATACACTGCTCATTTGATTGGTGAGAATGACAATATTCGTTTCATCAGATATTCACAGAAAAACTCATTTGATAACATGATTTACCAAAACAATAATAATGACGGTTATGACAAATTTTATGAAGAAAGAATTAGAATACAGGCTTCGAGATACAAAAACATTTTAAAAAGAAATGAAACTATAGTTTATTTGTTTGACTACTGTGAATATAAATGGATAGAACCTTATGAATTCAGGTATTTTTTCAGAGAAGTAGAGAATATTCCAATGTATATTATCAACTTTACTTTTAAAGACTTTTGGTGTATAGTTGAAGATATATACAAACCATATTTAACAGCTAAAGTTAACATCTGTACACCGGATTATTTGGGATTTCAAACAGAGGTTAAATATGATATTTTGAATGATAAATTTATGGAATAAATAAAAGTGGTTTCAAAAATCAGATTGGCGGTATATGCATAGAAATGAAAGATTCGAAACAGTGAATGGAATTCTTGGTTGGGGTAATTCAAAAGCTAGAATTGTACTATTTAGTTTACTTGAGGAACATGGAAGTTGGACAATCGAAGAAATTTTGAAAGAAGATATCAAAACTAATGAAGACTTGAAAAATTTAGCTTCTGAAAAGAATATTTCCTTTGAAAAGAAAATTGCCGATATTAATAGAAAACTAAAAGAATTAATGTTTGATGATATTGATACTATTCTAGACAAACAAATATTAGGTAAGATAAACTTATTAGATAACTTCGGAATAGAAGAATGCCTTCCCGTTGAGACCCCATATTCGCCAACCGCAGGTCTTCAATTTGAATTAACCTCGAAAGTATTATCAAATCGTCCAGATTTTTGTGTTTCCAATAACTGCTCGCAAAAATACTTCGGTACAAAATTAGGTAATTCAATATCCATAAATTTTTTTCCGTTGGGTCGAAATGACACAGAAAAGTTGGTTGAGGAATACCATTATTTTTTTGGATTAAAAGAAGGTGAGAAATTCTTGAACATTGCGTCATCAGAATCCAGAATGGTCAAAATAAAAACTCTACTCGATGTAAAAATTCAAAAAGGAAGCTATATTTTCATTTTTGGCCGCAAAAGAGTTAACTACAAAAACAATTATGCGAATAGACTATATTGGAAGACTTATTTGGAAGAATTAGGCAATGAATTTGTTGAGTATAGTTATCGTAAGGACTCATTTTTTGTTAACTCTTCGAAAACAATTTTTCTACTACCAACAGCTTCCCCGCGTAACATTAATCGATTTCCAAAGCAAGAAGATATTCCTAAGTTTTTTGAACCTGAAAACCATTTTACACCTGTTAAATCAAACAACCAATAAATTAATCCGCAATCCGAAATCACTTCTTCACCGGTCTTCTGACTACATAACTTCCGCTAATCTTATACTTACCATAGATAACGTTATTCTTTATATTATCTCCGTTATCCTTCTGGCTTGTGCCTGCCCACCATGCCATGCAGTATGTATCTTTTTTGCTCTTTACAAATGATTCAAATATAATCACGTGCCCTTTCCATACAATAAGATCACCTTTTTGCGCAGATGAAATATCCTGAACACCCACAACAGGCAGTATCTCCTTGAATTTCTCAGTATCTACGAGATCGCGGCATAAAGCATTTTCAGTTGGAGTCTTAAACCCTGATTTATACAGAACGTTGAGTGCAAATATATTACACTTCGTCGAACCTTTTAGGAGAGCCAGGCGGTTATTCAGCCAGTAAAGATAAGTTGTATCTTTTTTTGGAGAGTACATTTCTCTTTCGCGCTCGGTCTTTGCAATTGTCATTATGTTCGCGCCGTCGGCTTCGCCAACCTCTTCAGTAACTTCCTTATTCTCTTCTTTATTTTCTTCAGTCGTTTCAGTTGTTTCAGTGTTATCCTCTTCAGTACGCGAGGCGGGAAAACAGCCTGTTAGATAAAGACTGAATGAAACAAGTAACGCTAAGTATAATAATTTTCTATTTTTCATAACCCATATATTTATATAAGCTATGCTAAAATAACCTAATGTTACTATTTAAACAATTGATTTTTATACCGTGATTGGGGGATTATTGGAAACTACCTGAAAATACTAAAATTTTGATAAAACTAACGATTATCGAATACAAATTATTCTATAAAAGGCAAAAATGCCTTCAGAAAATCATCCGGGCTGCGGTTTGACTGAGTATTATAGAAGACAATTGCTGTAGTATTGGTGGCCGGCGAATGGACTGATACATTGTGAAATCCGGGGTAAGAGCCGTTATGCCCGAAATACCCTGTACCAACTTCAAAGATTCCGAATCCGTATTTAATGCCGGGTTTATCAAGTCCCCATTTTAATCTTTCTTCCTGTGTTTCTTTGCTTAAGAGTGTTCCTTCTGTCAAAGCTTTGAGATAGATCTTAAGATCACCAAGCGTTGAAACAATTGCGCCCGCAGCCCATGCCCAAGACGGGTCGTATTTTTCCGTCACATCAACCAGCGGATAGACCCAGGTATTATCGTCTTCATCATATCCGCGGGGATAGAACCCTGATATTTCAGGAACTGCAGGAAAGTCTGTTTCTTTCATTCCAAGTTTATCAATGATACGCACTTTGATCTCATTTGCAAGAGTGTTACCTGTCAATTTTTCAATTATCAGCCCAAGCATAATAGTATTAGTATTGCTGTAATGCCATCCTTTGCCGGGCTCAAAATATGTTCCGTTTCTAACGGATAGATCAATAAGCTCCTGCGGCGTCCATTTTTTAAGCGGCAGGGCAAGCATCATATCATTAAAATCTGTTCCTTCGCTGTAATTCTTCAATCCGCTCGTCATATCGCCAAGCATACGTACTGTTATACTTTTCGCATTCGGAATATCGGGAAAGAATCTCTCGATTGATTCATCAAGCTTTAGTTTCTTCTCGTCAACAAGCTGTAGCAGTACAGTTGCTGTGAATGTCTTGGTCAGGCTTCCGATTCTGAACCTCATTTTAAGATCCATTGGCTCTTTGGTCTCTATATTAGCAAGTCCTTTGGCTTTTTCGTAGATAACCTTCTCTCCCCGTGTAATGCTTATAAGCATTCCGGGCTGAAGTGCAGTGGTTAACATTGAATCAGAAAAAGCCTCGATAAACGATATCAGCTTCTCATTTTGAGAATGTACCGGTAGAGCTGCAAGTAATATTGCAAAAAGGAATACTATACAGGACTTTTTCATACGAACTTGAATTTATTTGATTTGTATAAGCAAAATAAGGATTTATTTTTTTTAAGCAAAACCGCAGTTTTTGAAAGTGAAATAAATTAGTAATGTTAAATCCATGATTCAAAACATCATATTATATAGACTTCATTTAACTGCATTCGGTTTCCCACTGATTATCCTGAATAACGAAAATTTTCGTTTTCAAAATCACTTTTGTATCATCTTCCAACAAAATCTGTTCAATATCTTTCTGTTCTATATCGCTCACATATTCAATATGTGATAAATCCACATTCTTTTCAGCCATATCCTAATTCCTTGATAAGATCTGTTCTTCCATGTCTTTCCTTGCCAGCGAAAAATTCAGTATAGTAAATCCTGTTATCGCCCCTGAGACAGGATTAAACCTTATCAGAAGATCTTCCCCCATATCCAGCGTTTCGCTCGATTCGGGTTTGCCGAAAGAAACGTATAAAACATCTGCTTTCTTGTCATAGTTACTTTTTACCGTTTTATTGTTCGGTATTTTGACAATTTCTTCCTTCTTTTTTATTACTTTTTCCATACCAGTTTTCTTTTAAATGATGGTCTTCTTGTGAAGTAACTTGTAATTACAAATCCCTCTTGACCACTTATTTTATAAACCACTACACAATATTTATTATGAGAAATTGGTGTCTTTGCATATCTCTTAACTGCCAACAATTCAAAATTGTTGCCGGCTTGAACAAAATCCGGCTTTGATAATGATTCTGCAATATAAGTCAATTCTTTCTTAGTTTCAGGATGATTTTCATTAATATGTTTCCATCTTTCCTTTTCCAAACGGATCTTTCGTTTTTTATAATCCAATATCAGCATACAATCTAAAATAATCAGAAAAATTTTAAATTAAAAAGCCATCCCGAGTTTCCGGAATGGCTTATTTTGCTTTAATGGAGAATATATGATATTAAAGCTATGGGTAATACAAGTTTTTTACTTTTGCCTTTTCACTTTTTTCTTGATTATTTCTTGTCATCGTCTATCACTTCAAAATCAGCGTTTTCAACTTTTTTATCTTCTCCGCTTCCTGCATCACTTTCGGTACTTCCTGTCTGTGAGCCTGCGCCGGGCTGTCCTTCAGAACCGGGAGCCCCTGTAGCCTGGCTGTACATCTGTGTAGATGCTTCGTTCCATGCTGCATTAACAGCTTCCATAGAGGACTTGATCTCATCTGTGCTTGTACCCTTAACTGATTCTTTAAGCCTGCCAAGCGCTGTTTCGATTTTCATCTTCATATCTGCAGTAAGCTTCTCGCCGAATTCCTTAAGCTGTTTCTCGGTTTGGAAGATCAGGCTATCTGCATGGTTCTTGGTATCAACTTCTTCGCGTTTGCGTTTATCATCGCCTTCATGTTCTTTTGCATCTTTTCTCATCTTCTCAATTTCGGCATCGGAGAGTCCGCTTGAATGAGTAATCTTAATAGACTGCTCTTTCCCCGAAGCCTTATCCTTTGCGCCTACGTGTAAAATTCCGTTAGCATCAATATCAAAAGTTACTTCAATCTGCGGTATGCCGCGCTGTGCAGGAGGAATTCCGTCTAAATGGAATCTTCCAAGCGTACGGTTATCGTTTGCCATGGGGCGCTCTCCCTGAAGAATATGAATTTCAACAGAAGGCTGATTATCAGCTGCTGTTGAGTATACTTCGGTTTTCTTTGTTGGTATAGTAGTGTTGGCATCGATCATTTTTGTCATTACTCCGCCAAGAGTTTCTATTCCAAGCGAAAGAGGCGTAACGTCAAGCAATAGTACATCTTTAACATCGCCGGTTAAAACGCCGCCCTGGATAGCTGCGCCGATTGCAACAACTTCATCAGGATTAACGCCTTTATGCGGCTCTTTTTTAAAAAAGTTTTTTACAGCTTCCTGAACTTTAGGAATTCTTGTTGAACCACCGACAAGAATTACTTCGTCTATCTGGTCAACCGTGAAACCGGAATCCTGAAGCGCTTTTTTACAGGGCTCCATTGTTCTTTGTATCAGGTCATCAACTAATTTCTCGAATGTAACTCTTGTTATAGTCATATCAAGATGTTTCGGTCCGTCTGTGCCAATTGTTATATATGGAAGTTTAACATCGGCCTGCGTTTGCTGCGAAAGATCGCATTTTGCTCTTTCGGCTTCAACCTTCAATCTTTGTAATGCCATCGGGTCTTTCCTTAAATCAATTCCTTCATTCTTCTGGAATTCGTCCGCCATGTAATTCATCAATCTCTGATCGAAGTCATCGCCGCCTAAGTGAGTATCACCATTAGATGATTTTACCTGGAAATTTCCGGTTCCTTCTATCTCGTAAAGCTCTAATATAGATATATCAAAAGTACCGCCTCCAAGATCATAAACGGCTACTTTTTCATCCTTTTTGTTCTTGTCAAGTCCGTATGCTAGCGCTGCTGCAGTAGGCTCGTTGATAATTCTTCTTACTTCAAGCCCTGCGATCTTCCCTGCATCGGTTGTTGCCTGACGCTGTGCATCGTTAAAATAAGCCGGTACCGTAATAACCGCTTCGGTTACTTTCTGCCCCAGGTAGTCTTCTGCTGTCTGCTTCATTTTCTGAAGTATCATCGCAGAGATCTCGGGGGGTGAGTAAACCCTGTCGCCGATTTCAACTCTTGCAGTATCGTTTTCGCCCTTTATGACTTTATATGATACCTTTGATGCTTCGTCTCTGATTTCATCATATCTCCTGCCCATAAATCTCTTTATGGAGGAAACTGTGTTGTGCGGATTGGTAACGGACTGCCTTTTGGCTGCCTGCCCCACAAGGCGCTCGCCGCCTTTGGTAAAGGCAACAACCGAAGGTGTTGTCCTGTGCCCTTCCGCATTAGGAATTACAACAGGGTCATTGCCTTCCATTACGGCAACAACAGAGTTGGTGGTTCCTAAATCGATTCCGATAATTTTTCCCATAGTGTTTTTTTTCCTTTTTTAATTTTGAACGAAGCGAAGACTCCATTATCCTTACTTCCTGTTCATTTTTATTTATTTAATAATTTTTAACTCTTCAAATTCCTTTATAGCATCTTCCTTCTCAGGGTAGTCCAGTTCCGAAGCTATTTTGAAAAGCTCTTTTGCGATTTCATAGCTATTTAAGCTGTCTTTTATATTCCCTTGTGCATTTAGTATCATTGCATCTTCTTTCATGATCCTTGCTATGCAATATATTTTTTCAGCCTCCGTTTCTTTATTCCTGCTGAAAACATATTTAACCCCTTCAGCTCCAAGTGATTTAATGTGCCCAAGACCCAAACCGGTAATATTCAGTGTTAATGAATCAAGTTCAGTCTTTGCATCAGTAAAACTTTCTGATTGTTTTAAAAGAACAATTTTTGCAATTACCCTGGCAAACTCTTCGATCATTCTTAGTATGTAATCTTTTCTTTCCAAATTCATTAACCTCACCCCTAACCCCTCTCCTAAAAGGAGAGGGGGATAATTCCTGAAATTCTCGGCTTTTCTCCCCTCTCCCTCCGGGAGAGGGGCTGGGGGTGAGGTCTATATTTCTTAAGCTTCTCGCAAATAATCTTCTTCAAACAAATAATGTGCCGGGGACCATCAACCCCGGCACACTTTACTGCATCTTTGCTGCGTACTGCTGCTAACTAACCACTTTTCAGGTCAAATCGCGCTTACTTTATTTCGATCTGCTTTTCAACTATCTTTGCAGCTTCAGTTTTCGGCAGAGTGATGTTTAAAACACCGCTGTTGTAATCAGCAGAGATCTTATCAACTATTACTTCCGAAGGAAGAGTGAAGCTTCTTGAAAAAGAACCGTAATTCCTTTCGATCCTGTAATAATTTTTGTTCTCATCTTTCTGCTCTGATTTCTTCTCGCCGCTGATCGTCAAAACATCGCCTACGATATTGATCTTAATATCATTCTTATCAACACCTGGTACCTCAGCGTGAACAAATAAGTTGTCATTATCTTCAGTAACATCAACCCTGGGGGTGAAAGCATTGCCGCCAAAAGGTTTTACTCCCCAATCACCGCTAAAGGGTGAATCGAAATCTTCGAAAAATTTCCTGAGTCTTTTTTCGATGTGAGAGAGTTCGTGTGTTGGTTTAAATTTTACTAATGTCATTTAAATAATTCTCCTTATATTTTTTTGTTATTGTAATCATATATGACTAATACAATCTCCGTGCCAAATTATTTGTTGAAATTTTGCTTTAAATTCACTTTTGAGGCAATTGACTTTTGACAAAATATACATTAAAAATGCCATAAATTACACTGTTATGAAATATTTTCTATTTCTCTATGTCATTTTGTCACAGCCTTGATTTTCACCTAATTTTTTGCTTATTTTGTAATAGCTCACCTTCATTTTAATAGCAGATACTATGGATAAAGAAACTATTTATACTGATATGGCGCCTGAACCAATAGGGCCATATTCGCAGGCTGTTAAGATATCTTCCGGGAATAATTCACTATTTTATACTTCAGGACAGATTGCCATCGATCCAAAGACTGCTGTTTTTCTTAATGGAGACGTCCGAGAGCAAACCAGGCAAGTTCTCGAAAACGTAAAAGCAATATTGAATAATGCCGGCTCAGGATTAGATAAAGTAATCAAGACTACGGTGTTTTTACGAACAATGGACGACTTCACGGCGATGAATGAAGTTTATGCCGAATATTTTGGAGCTTCTAAACCTGCACGAAGTACAGTTGCGGTTTCGGGATTACCGAAAGATGCACTGGTTGAGATTGAAACTATAGCTTACCTATAAGATTTTTCAGGATGCTTATGCAGCCTGGACCAAACAATATTACAGAACTTAAATAAATAATACTATGCCCCTTGAAGCATTCGAAATAAAAGAACGTACTCTCAGAGTTTCCCACATGGCAGAAACTTTGGTTGCTTCAGAAATAATTAAGCTAGCCGGCGAGATCAATGAAAAGATCAAAAATGGCCAGCAGATATATAATCTTACTATTGGTGATTTTGATCCGTCTGTTTTTCCCATCCCTATTGAGCTTGAAGAAGAAATAATTCGTGCTTATAAAGAGCATGCAACAAACTATCCGCCAGCAGACGGGCTGCTTGAAACCCGCCAGGCTGTTTCAAATTTTTTGCTTAGCAGGGAAGGCCTTGAGTATGACCCCAAGACAGAGATACTTATGTCTGCAGGAGCAAGGCCGCTGATCTATGCAGCATATCAAACACTCGTTCAACCCGGAGATACTGTGATATTTCCTGTGCCATCATGGAATAATAATCACTATACGCATCTATCACACGCAAAGAAGATTGAAGTAATCGCAACACCGGAAAATCATTTCATGCCAACAGCAGCGGATATCAGGCCGTATCTGAAGGATGCTGCACTGGTTGCGCTTTGCTCACCTCTCAATCCGACCGGCACTGTTTTTACAGAAGAAGACTTGCGTGAAATTTGCGAAGCTATAGTTGAAGAAAATAATTCCCGCGGCGAAAAAGAAAAACCGGTGTATTTAATGTATGACCAGATATATTGGGTCTTAACATACGGTGAAACTAAGCATTTTAACCCTGTTACTCTTGTTCCGGAAATGAAGGATTACACTATATTCATTGACGGGCTTTCAAAAGCTTTTGCTGCTACAGGAGTTAGGGTCGGCTGGTCAGTTGGACCGGCAAGGGTTATTGGTAAGATGAAATCGATACTCTCTCATCTCGGTGCATGGGCTGCCAAGGCAGAGCAGGTTGCTACGGCAAGATATCTTAACAGGACAAGTGATGTTGATAATTACCTTGATAGGTTCAAAAAAGAAGTACATGACAGGCTCGATGGTTTCTATAACGGGTTTATGGAATTAAAGAACGAAGGATTCAGAGTAAATGCAATTGCGCCGCAAGCCGCAATTTATTTAACAGTGCAGTTCGATCTTCATGGCATGAAAACAGAAGAAGGGATAGTCCTTGCAACCACAAAGGATATCACAAAATACCTGCTGGAAGAAGCGCATGTTGCTATTGTTCCGTTTTATGCGTTTGGTGATGACGAAAACTCAACATGGTACCGCCTCTCAGTTGGCACATGCCGCATGGAAGAAGTTGAAATGGTAATTGAAAGCTTAAGGAGGACTCTGGCAAAGCTTTCCTGAACTGCCGATTGTATTGAGATTGATCAAATGCTGGCTCTTTGAAGTTGCTGAGAAAGATTTTGTTATTTCTGACAATTTTATATTTTACAAATTAAATAATAGCAGCCATGAAAAAATTTTCAATATTTTTCGTACTGGCCCTGAGCGCCGGCTTTCTTTATTTCTCCCAGCCTCCGTTCCAGAATAGTAAGATAATAAATTACTACTATTACCAGGGTCAGAAATTCTATCTGCAGGAGCGTACTGATGTTGTCTTTGTTCAACTCAAAGAAAACGTATCAGAGCAGACTGCAAAAGATGTACTATCCGGGTATCCTTACGTTGATCTCACACGCACAAACATTAAGACTAATGATAATAATTTCCTGAGCCTCAGAACTGGAATGAACAGTTCAGAGTATATTAACTTTGTTAATGACCTAAAGCAGAACGAGATCTTTGAGAGCGTTAATTATGCATATTCGCCTGTTGGTATAATTGATAATAAGACTTTTTACGGGATGAACGATCTTTTGATAATTCAGTTCAAACCCGGTTATAGCAAGCAGCAGATTGATCAGATAAATAGCTCAAGGGGTGTTGAGGTCGTTGAGCGTATTGATGTATCGGGCGGAGAGACTTTTCTGGCAAGAGTTACTCAATCTGCCGATTACAATGCTATGGAAATGTCAAATAAATATTATGAAGACGGACTTGTGAATTATTCCGAACCCAGCTTATATGTTACCAATGTTCTTTGTGATACCGTGAACGATCCTTTTTATCCTCAGCAATGGAGCTTAAGGAATGTTGGCAATAATGTTCCGACGAATCCGCCAAATGTTATTGCAGATGTTGATATGGATGTAGACAGCGCATGGAACATAACCAAGGGTGATACAAACCTGATAATTGCAATCAGCGATACTGGCGTTGATACCACGCATCCCGATATAAGCAGAGTTTTTGGATATGACTTTGCCAATAATGACGGGAACCCCAATGATGACGGAAATCATGGAACTGCTTGTGCCGGTATTGTTGCTGCAATTGGCAATAATAACCTTGGCGTAACAGGTGTAGCTTATCGCTGTAAAATAATGCCCGTCAAAATTATTAATTCTGCCGGAAGCATCCCGGGTTATCATGTTGCGGCAAGCGGTATGATTTGGGCGTACCAGCACGGTGCCTCAGTTATAAGTTGTTCCTGGGGTTTTACTGGCGGCAATAGTTCATTGCTTTATAATGCAATTAATGATGCTGCTAGAAACGGAAGAAATGGAAAAGGAACTGTGCTCTGTTTTGCTTCAGGCAATGAGGATACAAGTCCGATGAGATTTCCATCAATTTCTGATGCAGAAATGGTAGTTGTAGGCGGGCTGGCTCCTTGTAACAAGCGAAAAAGTCCTTCGGATGGCTGTTCAAGCGAAACATGGGGAGCAAGCTTTGGACCAACACTTGATATAGTAGCACCATGCGTAAAGATATATACAACAGACCGTGTGGGCACAGCCGGTTATTCAACAACTGATTACTATAATTCATTCAATGGCACATCAAGCGCTACGCCAAATGCTGCCGGCGTTTGCGCTCTGCTAATTTCAGCTTTCCCCAACAAGACAAGAAAAGAAATTGAAGCGGCAATTTCAATTTCAGCAGAAAAGGTTGGAGCATACAGCTATACAACTGTCAAGGAATACGGCAACTGGAATAATGAGATGGGATACGGAAGGATAAATGCACGGCTTGCGCTTGCTTACCTTGCCGGAACAAGTGATATGGTTAAACCCGTAATTTATCACGATAACCCGTCTGTATCAAGTAATGATTCGACAGCCCGGCTGATAACGGCTATCATTAAGGATAATAGCAAAATTGCGACAGGCACAAACCAGCCGAGGCTTTATTATAGAGTGAACGGCGGCTCGTTCAGCTTCCTGAATGCATCAACGATCTCGGCTGATACTTTTAAATTTACAATCCCGCTTCAAACTGTGGGTACAACAATTGACTATTATTTTGCAGCGCAGGATACTGTTTCTGTTCCCAACATGATTACATTGCCGGTAGGCGGCTCTGGGGTTAATCCACCCGGCACAACTGCACCGGCAACATTCTTCAATTACAGGGTAGGAAAATATAAATTTGTATCTAGCTCAACAACGCCTAAAGTGTGTACAAACAATTCGTTTATTTATGATACTATTACTATAAGCGGAATAACGGGTGTTGTAACTGATGTTGATGTTAGAATTAACATATCTAACAGGGATGACCAGGATGTTGATCTATTCCTGTTAAGAACCGTTGGGCAGAGCGAGCTTACAACAGATAACGGAAGCTCAGGAGATAGTTACGTTAATACAATATTTGACGATGAAGCCTCAACGCCAATAACCAGCGGTACCGTTCCGTTTACCGGCAGATTCCGCCCGGAGACTGTATTAAACGTTTTCGACGGGCAAACAGTTAATGGCCAGTGGATACTGAGATATACCGATGACGCTTCCACAGGATTTAACAGCTCCCTTGATAGCTGGACACTTGAAATTACTTATGATGTAACAGTTGGTATTACGCAAACTTCAATTGTACCTTCTCTTTATTCATTATCGCAAAACTATCCAAATCCTTTCAACCCGGCAACTGTAATAAGTTATGGGTTGCCTAAGAACAGTCATGTGAATCTTACCTTGTATGATGTTACCGGTAAGGAAGTAAGTGTGCTTGTTAATGAATTGCAGTTGGCAGGAACTTATGATTATACATTATCTCTTAACAGCTTAAATCTGAGTTCGGGAGTATATTTTTATAAGCTTACTGCAGGTGATTTTACTTCTGTGAAAAAAATGATACTTATCAAATAGGAATCGGAATATTCATCTCAATACCAAAAGGGGCCCCGCGAAGGGCTCCTTTTTTGCTTTCTTTCGCAAATCGAGAATTTCTAATTTCTTAATGACTTCAGTTGTTTATCAAGGTTACATTACTTTATCAAAACCATTGTTCTGGTTTGGGAATATCCATCCGTTTCAAGCTTATAAAAATATACTCCGCTTGATTGATATGTAGCATTCCAGTTTGCATTATATGTACCTGCTTTCAGATTTTCATTCACCCGTGTTTCAACTTCACGACCGAGAATATCAAATACTGCAAGCTTAGCAAAACCAGACTTTGGTTACTGAAATTTAATATTTGTAGTTGAATTGAACGGATTTGGATAGTTTTGTGAAAGTGAATATGAATTCGAAATTTCTGAGCCTAAGTTGGTTATCCCTATAGTATTAGCTGTAGGATTAAAGTCATAACAAAGTTCTGAATTTGCACTTCCATTACGTATATCGTGCCAAATAACATGAACTTTACCTCCGGTAACAGCAATATTAGGGTAATACGCACGACTTAATGAACTTGATACTTGTGTACCTGTTTCGCAGCTATTCCCGCTGTTCTGAAGGGGGCTATCGCCGCCGCAAGCGCAAATCAAAACAGCAATTGCAGTAATTACCGGATAAATAATTTTTAGTGTCTTCATAATATGTTATTTTCATAATTTTGTTAATCGAGTATTCCGCCAACAACTACACCGTAAGGCTGAAAAAGATAAATATCATAATAGAGTTCTTTTGGTTCATCCCTTGCGACTATCCAGGTGATCCCGTAATCCGTTGATCTTAAAATTACATTATCTCCAACGGCAAGTAAAAAGTTTAGGTGAAATTTAACCTTTTTTATGTTCTTTGTGGTACCGCTTTGTACTGCTGACCAGCTCTCACCGCCATCATCGCTTCTTAAAATAGTACCCCTGTCTCCTACAATAATACCCACTAACCCAGAAAAATCGATCCCGTTCAAATTTTCCTGTGTACCGCTTGATGTACTTACCCAATTAGTATCAAAAGGAAAGTTTATTCTGTATATACTGCCCAAATTGCCGCACACAACAGGGTGTGTTTCAACATTTGAACCATAATAGCAAACATCGTTTTTGTAATTTATCCCGGGAACCGGCGGTGAAGCGATCCAGGTATAACCACCATCAAACGTTTTGTAAGTAGAGTCTTCAGGTCTTTCAGGGATAATAATTCCTCTCAGACTGTTATCAAAATCAATAGCCCTTAAACCTCTAAAAATACCTGTAGTAGAGTATTCATTCACAACCCATGTAAATCCGTCATCTGAAGTCATGGCGACATGACCCAAACCAGCTCCTTGCTGACCAATCACAATTCCTGCGTCAATAGAGGAGGGTATTTTTTCGATATCAGTCAGCATGCCATTCAATGGAGAATAAACTTCAACGCCCCACCTGTTGCTCAGGAAACCACTTCTCTTCCAAACATTTTTCTCTCCTGAAATAATACAAAGACTGTCAGGATCAGATGAAAAAGAAGTTACTCCTGTAATGCTGCGCCTGGAATCAGAGGCAGAACCAATCATAATATAATTTCTGGTCCAAAATTCACCTGAGTTATTTGTAGCAAGCAAAATGCCCGATACATTAGATGCCGGAGGTGGATCCGGGGCTGTATTAGAAACTTCAGTATCCAAACAGGATGAACCGGTAAAAGATAACATAACGCACAAAATACAGATCAACATAATTTTCTTATTCATCATTATTTAAATTCAAATTTTTTTAACAGGCTAAAGCGCTTCGTTAAATGGATCTCACTCAGCGCTTTTTGCCTTGGTCGTCCTCTTTTAGAGAGGTAAAAAATATTTTGATTGATTTAAGTGGACGACCAGATCCCGTGCAATTATATCATAAAAAATTCACCACAGCAAAGAAACTTTTGTTTGTTTGTGGCATACAAACTGGGTTTTGGAGATAATATTTTGATAAATATGTTGATTTTAAGCAGCTTAAACACGATTTTACGACAATTTTTGTGGCAAAGGAAAGCAAAATTGATAAATTCACAACTAATAGAAGCACTGGGTTCACTTGATAAAAATGAATTCCGCGAATTCGGGAAATTTGTTAATTCATCATACTTTAACAACCGAAGTGAGGTAACAAGGTTTTTTGGTGCCATTAAAAAATATTACCCGGAATTCAGAACAAACAAGATTAATGATGAATTAATTTTTAAACTTGTTTACCCGACAAAAAAATTCAACCCTGTTTTGTTAAGAAAACTTGTATCACTACTTTCAAATTATTTGCTCGATTTTTTTGCTATATCTAAATTCCGATCCGGCAGGATCGAATACAACGTCAAATTGCTTGACTGTTTGAGAGAAAGAAAATTGAACAGACTTTTTGAAAAAAAACTAAGATCAGTTGAAAATCTGTTCAAAACTTCCCCTCATACTTTCGGTTATTATGAATATAAGTTCAACTTAACAACAATAAAAAACGGTTACTATTTGCATACAAATGAAGGAGAAATGATTAATGGATTTCAGAAAGAAATAGATGATTTTTCGGAGTATTTTCTTTCGGTAATGCTGCTATTGTATGTACGACTATCAGAGTGGTCAAAAGCCAGAAGCATTTCATTTGACCTGAAATTTTACAACGAAGTATTGCAGCATATGGAAAAACATGACTACAGCAAAGTTCCGCTTGTAAACTTGTATTACAATATGCTGAAGCTGTTAGAAACCGAAGAAGAAAAGTACTTTTTCGAACTTCAGAAAGGAAGGATCAAATTTGAAAAATTTATCAGTTCGGCTGACGAGTATAACATTGCAGTAACAATGATGCAGTATTGTTATAAAAAGGTTCAAAAAGGCGATAGTAATTTCAGAAGAAAACAATTTGATGTGGTAAACATTATTCTTGAGAAAAATATGATACCCCCGGGGAATATTGAACCATACTTTTTCATAAACAGTATCCGTAATGCAGCTATAATTGAAGAATTTGACTGGTGCTGTGACTTCATTGAAAAGTACAGATCAAGATTGAACAAAGACAGGATAAATGAAACTTTATATTTTTCGAATGCTTTAATAGCATTCTATAAAAGTAAATATGAAGATGCTTTGAAACACATTTCTGCATTTAACACCGAGCGATCTACTCTGAAAACAGAATTCAGGAATATCCAGCTTGTGATATACTATGAATTGAATTATGACGACGAGCTTCTTTCACTGATAGATTCGTACAGACATTTCCTGAACCGCGATAAGGACATTGCAGAAAAAACAAGAGAATTAAGCCTGGAATTCATTAGAATAATATCAAAATTGCTAAGATACAACCAAGATCAAGATGTTGAATCAGCAGTTTTGCTTAAAAATGAAGTCCTTAAATATCCTTATTTCAATTTCAAAGAATGGTTCTTAAGTAAACTGCAGATTATTATAGACAAAAAAAGCCGGCAATAATACCGGCTTAAGTTTTGTAAATGTTTTCTATTTTACGAAAACCATCTTTTTTATCTCCGCAAATTCACCCGCTTGAAGCTTATAAAAATATACTCCGCTAGAATATCTTGCGGCATTCCAGTCAACAATGTATGTTCCCGCATTAAGATTTTCATTTACCAATGTTTCAATTTCCCTGCCAAGCATATCAAAAACTGTAAGTTTTACAAATTCTGCCTTGGGTAACTGAAACTTAATATTTGTTACAGGGTTGAATGGATTTGGATAGTTTTGTGCTAACGAAAAATCTTTCGGCATTTCAACGGAAATATTAACTACGCCAATTGGATTATTAGATAAAAGAAAATCAATTGACCAAGCTTTCAAAATACCGGTATTGCCTGCAGCCCTATCGTAAATTTTCAATACCCACACCCCATTTATGCCCTGTCCGTTAAATTGTGAAAGCGGTTTATGCGGTTTAAATGAACCTGAAAATGGTGCGTTTCCGCTGCCTATTGGCGAAGATGCTGAATCGTTTAAAACTGTTTTTACAAAATTCTGTCCTGTTCCACCCGCCTGATAAACAAGTGTATCTGTTGTAACCGTATTATCAGTTGGGCTGTTATGTGTTAAATAAATTTCAAGATCAGAATCCCTTGTATGTATTATGGTATCCAGTTTTACGTTAACATCAGCAATTGTATAGTTCATTAAGGAACAGTCAATAAAAATGGAATCAGAAGTGCTCTGATTATCATTTATTGCCTTACCAACATTCTTTTTTGGTGATATATGAATAAAGAATGAAGAGGGTGTATATTTTAATGATGTCATTTTATATTTGCCCGCTGATCCTCCATAGGATTTATTTAATACATATAGATTTCCTAATCCATCAGTAACAGATGAAACGGGAGAATCAAAATAGTTTGGTACATCATTGTAAATCCCGCTCCAAAGAGAATCTCCATATAGATTGTATCTTATATTTGTAATACCGTTATTGCCTGCAATAGTATTAAACCCTGTTGTAACATAAAGGTACCCAAGGCAATTATCAAAGGTTAAACAAAACCCATTGCCACTGCTTGGGCTTATCCTAACCCAAACAGAATCACCGGAAGGATCATATTTTATCAAAGCATAGCTTCCGTAAACACCCACTCCGCTAAAACCCAAAACATAGAAATTCCCGAGAGCATCCGCAAAACTCTGGCTTGGGTAATCCAAAGATCCACTCGTGTTGTTCCCGTCATATATTCTAACCCATTCTTCATTGCCAGATGAGTTATATTTAATAGTGGTAAAATTAGGGTTTGAAGCAGAACCCGATTGACCCGAAACATAAACATTCCCTAAATTATCTGGTGAGACAGTATATGCCTCATCTCTTGATAAGTTTACGGGACCATTATAAGTTTTTGCCCATTGCTGCGAGCCGGAAGAATTATATTTTATGGTCAGGTAGTCCCAGCCGGAGCCCGAATTGGAAAGAGAAGTTCCTGTAACATAAATATTCCCGATATTATCAATTGCAATTGCCAAGGCATCATCCTGCTGCGCCGGACCTGAATTATAGCTTTGAACCCATAGCATCGTACCTGATGAATTATATTTTATTGTAAGGTAATCTGAACTAGTAGCGACAGTGCCGCCCCTTCCTGTAACATACACGTTGCCTGATGCATCAACTTTCATTGCACGCGGTCCTGTGAGACCCACCGACATTTCATATCTCTGAACCCAGAGCGGTGTACCAAAAGAATCATATTTTATGGTAACATAATTATAACGATATAATCCGCTCCTATTCAATCCTGAGATATAAATATTGCCTATAGCATCTACTCCTATACCGACCGGTCTATCTGCAGAAAAAGAATCAACAGGTCCACTGTAAATTCTGTTCCACTGCTCAACTCCCGAGGAATTATACTTTATGGTAATAATATCTGTACTGATTTGCCAGTTGTGGGTAGAATCATAAGTCCATCCTGTGCTATAAACGTTTCCCGCGCCATCAACGGCGACGCCTACTGAGGCATCAACATTAGCCGGGTTATCATAGATAGAAACCCACTGCTGGTTCATCTGTGAATAGGATGTGATAACAAGAATTTGGATTAAAAATAAAATTGTTAAAATATTTTTCATAGATTTTTGCTTTTTAAAATTATTTTATCAAAATCATTTTTTTTGTTTCTGAGAATCCGCTTACTTCAAGTTTGTAGAAATACACCCCACTCGAATAATTCGATGCATTCCAATCCACTTTATACGTCCCTGCGCCTAGATTTTCGTTCACTAAAGTTTCAACTTCCTTGCCTGATAGATCAAATATCTTAATGTTTACAAATCCGAAATCAGCTATCCGAAATTCGAAATTCGTAGTTGGATTGAAAGGATTTGGATAATTTTGTGAAAGTGAATATTGTTTCGGAATTTCATTGCTTATTGACTGAATTCCGATTGGATTTACTGATAATAAAAAGTTGATTGACCATGCTTTTAGAACTCCTGTATTTCCACTTGCCCTATCATAAATTCTTAACACCCATGAGCCGTTAATGCCCTGCCCGTTAAATGCTGAAAGAGGACCATGCGGTCTAAAAGTACCTGTAAACGGCGCTGTTCCGCTGCCTATTGGTATTGAGGCTGAATCGTTCAATAATGTTCCAATAAAATTCTGCCCTGTGCCGCCAGCCTGATAAACGAGTGTATCAACTGTAACAGTATTGTCAGTAGAGTTGTTATGAGTTAAGTAAATTTCGAGATCAGAAACTTTAGTATGAACAATGCTATCAAGCTTAACATTAACATCTCCTGTTGCATAATTCATTGAGAGGCAGTCAACAAATACCGAATCGGATGTTGACTGGTTATCAGTTATTTGTTTACCAACGTTCTTTTTCCCAACAGCATGAATAAAAAAAGAAGTTGGAGCATACTTAAAAGTGATAATATCATAATTGGTACCTGTAATGCTGAATCCTGTAACATAAGTATTACCTATACCATCAGTTACCATTAATGAAGGAGCCGTTGGGTTCCCTGTATGAATTCCCGACCATAAAGAATCCCCGAAAGAATTATACCTGACCGCCATCAGGTAACTGTTGATTCCTTCACTACGTGGTCCAGAGGTATATATGTATCCCAAGCATCTATCAATTGAAATAGACCATCTTGAATTTGAAGTGACATTAGAAATAAATTTAACCCAAAGAGAGTCACCCGAAGAACTTATTTTAGTTATTGCATTACTATAAGCAGGAGGTACAGAAGTTGGACCGGTTATATAAACATTCCCAAATGCATCGGCAGCAATTGAGTTAATATAACCGGGGTGAATACCTTTAACCCATTGTTGGTCACCTGAAGAATTGAATTTAACCGTACCTACTCCACGACCTGTAACAATTACATTTCCAAAGTTATCCACTGCCATATCATAAGGCTTGTCTTCGGAATACTCTCCTCCGCTGTTCGATCTTCTGGCCCATAACTCGTCACCGGATGAATTATATTTAATGGTTGCGTAATCAAAGTGAGTGCCCACTCCATAAGACTCTCCTGTTACATATACATTACCAATGTTATCAATTTCCAATACCGAAGCTAAATCACCGTTAGCATGCTGGTTATCGTAAACTCTGATCCATTGCTGAACACCTGATGTATTATACTTAATTGTTACAAAATCTCCCAGATCTGTGTTACTTAAAACTCTTCGGCCTGTAACATACACATTTCCTAAACCATCAACTTTTAAATCCTTTGGGATATCATATGAATATGAAGCAGCAGCATATCTTTGTATCCATTGCTGAACCCCGGAAGAATTATACTTTATTGTAGCCCAGTCAAAACCACTGGAATATCCCATACTCCATCCTGTTACATAAACGTTTCCCTGGTTATCAACTGCAATAGCAGTCGGAATATCACCACTTGAGTCAGGGTGCCCGGGTCCGTCATAAACGGCTGCCCATTGCTGAATTCCGGATGCGTCATATTTAATAGTTACTATATTAGAGCGATTATTGTTTGGTATTGTATCATATACACTCATACCTGTAACATAAACATTTCCTAAGCCGTCAACAGTCATACTATAGGGTATATCATAATTATTAAGTGGTCCGTTGTAAATTGATGCCCATTGCTGAGACATTTGTGAATATGAAACAGCAGCCGTAATGAATGCCATTACAATAACATTTATAATTATTCTCATTTTAAATCTCCACTAATATAGTTTTTATTCGTTTTGTCATTTTCACAATCCGCCAAAACTCCGCTCTTTAGAAGAGTCCTTCGGCTATGAATTGCTCAAACTGGAGGCGGAGCACAATGGCGGAAAATTTTTCTGGGTTTGAATTGAACACTTTAACATAGCCGAACGCATCAAACATAATCGAATATTCCGGTGAAAGCAAAGAGAATTTTAGCATTTTTTAGAAGCATCCTTGCTGATTAACCTTGATTTTATTAGATTTTTAAACAATTTTAATACCTGTTTTAGAGGCACTATCAAGATGATATGAAGAATACTAAACTGGTCAGAGTACTGAGAACTTTTTCAAAACAGGAAATTTCGAAATTCCGCGATTTTGTCAATTCGCCGTATTTCAATAAGAACAAAAATGTGATGAGCCTGGCAGAATCAATACTACAATTCTTCCCTGATTTTGATTCAGAAGAACTTACGGAAGAAAACATTTATGCAAAAACTTTTGGCAAAGAGAAGTTTGACTATTTCAAAATAAAGAATATTACTTCGGATCTGTTCGCGCTGGCAGTTACATTCTTGAAATTCTCTGCTGCGCAGAAAAAAGATAAAGATAACGAAATCGCCTTATTAAGTACACTCCACGATAGAAAGCTTGATAACATATACAGTCAAAGAGAAAAAAAAGTAAGCGGTCAATTAGATAATTTTCTGATAAAAGACGAAACGTATTACTATTTGCGCCACCAGCTTGGAAAAATTAATACTTCTCATTATAAATTCGAGAGATCCGGGTATTCATTTAATCAAATACAGAATGAGTTTGATACATTCCTTGATTATTCTTTAATAGGATTGCTTCGGCTTTACTCTAAGATGTTCCACAATAAGAATCATGGCAACATAAATTTCAATATGGAAATGTTTGCAAATGTTTGGGAATATGTAAAGAATAAAAGTTTTGAGGAGAATCCTTCATGCCAGATTTACAGACAGATTATTTCTCTTGAGCTGACAAGGGATGAAAAAGAATATAGAAAGCTATTGAGCCTTAAGGAAAAATATAAAGATAACATGCCTTTGGAAGATATTTATTACATACTTCTTATTATCAATTCATTTGCGGCATACAGGCTTAATCTTGGAGATGAATCTTATTACACCGACAGATATCTTGCATTCAGAGAGATTATAGACAGGAATTTTTTTAAGGGCAATATTATTTATCCCAATTTCATTACAACTTTTGTTTCAGCATGTATGGCAGGTGAACTGGAATGGGCGGAAAATTTTAGAAAGAATTTCCAGGGGGGTATCCTTCCTATCGAAGAAAAAGCAAACACACTGAACTACTGCAGCGGTTTCTTTGCATATCGGCTAAAAGAGTACGATAAGGCTCTGGTATATTTTTCAAAAACAAACTTTAAGCTTTTTCTATTTAAAGTTATGGTTAGAAGTTATACTGCCCGGATTTTTTACGAGCAAAACTTATATGAACAGGCCATTTCAGCGGTAGATACATTCAGGCACTACCTTAAATCCGAAAAAATGATGGATAATAGTCAAAAGACTGCGCACTACGAGTTCCTGAAAAATCTTGCAGAGCTTGCCGCTCTGAAGTTTGAAGGGATCAATAATATTAATTCAGTATATCTTGGGATGCTTAAAAAAAAGATAAACCAAATGAGCTCTAACCCTCTGGGATCAAAGAACTGGCTTATAGAAAAAGTTAATGAGTTAAAGCAAAAAAAAGGCTGATATTACCAAAAAGCAATATCAACCTCCTACAAAAAAACATTTCTCATTTGTTGTTTCAACTTTAATGTCTTTCGTTTCTCGTTTCACATTTGACGTTACGCCTGCCTGCAGCAGGCAGGCGTCTTTATTTTCTTCCCCCCCATACAATACTCTTCACAACATATCCTGCCATCTGGGGATTCTCTTTAAATCGTCTTGTGGAATACTGGTACCAGTGCGAGCCAAATGGTATGTAGATCCTTATCCTATGGCCATCCCTCAAGATCTTATCGCGCATATTTTCTCTAACTCCTAGCAGCATCTGGAATTCATACTGGTCTTTTGTTTTCTTTAGCTCTTCTATTAACTTATATGCGCCCTCTACAAGAAATTCGTCGTGGGTAGCGATCCCAACATAGCTGTTGGTTTCAAGCATCAGTTTTAAAACCTTTAGGAAATTATCTCGAACTTCCTGTTTATCTTTATATGCAATTTCCGCAGGTTCAATATAAATGCCCTTGCACAAACGAAAGCTTGTCCCGGTTTTAATAAGTTCTGCGGCATCATAATATGTGCGCTTTAAATATGCCTGAAGTACAATTCCGCTTTTTGCGTATTTACTGTTTGCTTCCTTAAAAATTTTTATTGTTTCATCTGTGCAGGTTGAGTCTTCCATATCAATTCTCACAAAAATATCCAGCGCTCTTGCCACTGTAAGTATTTCGCTTACGGTTTCAAGGCAGAAGTCATGATCTATCTTAAGTCCAAGGGATGTGAGCTTTATCGATTGATTCGCATCAAGCTTATTTTTATCTATTGCTTCAAGCACCCTAAGGCAGTCATCTTTTGCTCTTTTTGCATCATCTTTACTGAAAACGTCTTCGCCAAGCACATCTATTGTGCCCATTATACCTTTATCGTTCAGCTTCTTAGCGGTAACGACGGCATCTTCAAGTTTATCTCCTGCGATATATTTGTTTGCGAATTTTCTTACGATTGCCTTTGGTACAAGCGGCAGGGTGCCAACTATTATTTTGTTTAATATTCCCATAAGTTAATCAGTATTTTGTAATTGAAAATATGTTTTGTAGTGCCAATAAAAAAGGAATGCTTACTTTGCATCCCTGTATACTTTATAATTCATCCAGATTTTTTCTTCCTGAAAACCCTTCCGGTATCGTGTGCCAGTATTGAATTTCACCCTCGCCGTGATGCCAGCATAAATATACTTCTTCACCTGTTTTCCGGAGGTGCGGGAAGTCTATGAGCCCCCTGTCTATCCCTTTGATCAAAACTCCTTCTGCGGAAATATCCCGCACTATATCAACAAGCCTTTCCATTTCTTCAGGGAAAGCCCCTTTGCCGTTTGGCCCAGAGCCCCCAAAGTACTGATGGTTGTAAACATCGTAGCCTTTTGAATCAAGTTTCTTCTTCAGTGCGATCATTTCTTCTATGAGCGGTTTTATCTCGTCTAATAGCGTATTTGCTTCTTCAACGCTGAAATGCCGGGTGTGAATTGTACTCATTTTACAACTATATTAACAAGCTTATTCTTAACCACAATTTCCTTAACAATCTGTTTCCCATCAAGATATGTTTTAATTTTCTCATCGCTTTTAACAAGCTCTTTAAGCTTCTCTTCATCAGTATCGTTATCAACTTCAATTTTTGCTCTCACTTTGCCGTTTACCTGTCCAACAACAGTCACAACACTTCGCTGAACCTTAGCGGGATCATACTCCGGCCACGTTGCAAGAGATATCGTTGTGCTGTTGCCAAGCTTCTGCCAAAGCTCTTCGGCAATGTGCGGAGCAAGCGGGGCAAGAAGCTTTACTAAAGTAATGATCAGTTCTTTTGGAATAACTTCCAGCTTCGAAATTTCGTTTACATATATCATCAGTTCGCTTATGCATGTGTTGAACTTCATATCCATATCTTCAATATCATCGGTGATCTTTTTGATAGTCCGGTTCATCAGCCTTTCGGTTTCACCTTCAGGTTTAACTTCTTTTATCGATTTGTGAATATTACCTTCTTCATCAATTACAAGCCGCCATACTTTGTTCAGGAATCTGTAAACGCCTTCAATACCTTTGGTTGACCATGGCTTAGTTGCGTTAAGCGGCCCGAGGAACATTTCAAACAGCCTCAGAGAGTCCGCTCCGTAATCAGCAATTACTTCATCGGGGCTCACAACATTGCCGCGGGATTTACTCATCTTGTTTGAATCTTCGCCAAGTATCATCCCCTGGTGATACAGCCTTACAAACGGCTCGCGGGTTGATACATATCCAAGATCAAACAGAACTTTGTGCCAGAACCTTGCATAAAGCAAATGCAGAACTGCGTGCTCTGCCCCGCCGAGATAAAGATTAACGGGCATCCAGTATTTTTCTTTTTCTTTGCCAACTATTTCTTTATCGTTATTGGGGTCAAGGAATCTTAAATAATACCAGCAAGAGCCTGCCCACTGGGGCATTGTATTGGTTTCGCGTTTTGCAGGTTTTCCTGTTTCTTTATCAATAGTGTTCAGCCACTCGGGTATTCCGGCAAGCGGCGATTCACCCGTTCCGATCGATTTATAATTATCAACTTCCGGCAGCATAACGGGCAAGTCTTCTTCGGGAACAAGCTTTACTGTTCCGTCATCCAGGTATATTATCGGGAACGGCTCACCCCAGAATCTCTGGCGTGAAAAGAGCCAGTCGCGAAGCTTATACTGAACCGTAGATTTACCAAGTCCTTTAGACGCCAGCCAGTCAATGACTTTCTTCTTTGCTTTTTCTGACTTCAACCCCGTTATAAAACCTGAATTGACAGCAATCCCTTCATCAGAAAAAGCTTCTGTTTGAATATCGCCTTCTCCATTCAAAGGTTTCACAACCTCAAGTATCGGTAAATGAAATTTCGTCGCAAAATCCCAGTCTCTCTCGTCATGCCCCGGTACTGCCATTATTGCACCCGTGCCGTAACCGGTCAGTACATAATCGCTTATCCATACCGGGATTTCTTCATTGTTCACGGGATTAATTGCAAACGCACCGGTAAACACACCCGTTTTATCTTTATCAAGCGATTGGCGCTCAAGATCGGATTTATGCGCCGCATTATCTTTATATATATCAACTGCAGTTTTATTTTCGGGCTTTGTAATGAGACTTACATATGGATGCTCAGGTGCAAGCACCATATAAGTTACTCCCCAAAGTGTATCCGGACGGGTAGTAAAAACCTCAAGTGTCTCTGGTCTGTCTTTAATCTTAAATGTTACCTTCGCGCCTTCAGATTTTCCTATCCAGTTGCGCTGCATTTCTTTTGTACTCTCGGGCCAGTCAAGCATATCAAGATCTATCAGTAAACGCTCAGCATACTCGGTTATCTTCAGCATCCATTGCTTCATTGGGCGGCGGACAACTGTATATCCTTTTTCTGTCTGCTCCGGTACTTCTTCATTTGCAAGCACTGTGCCAAGCTCAGGGCACCAGTTCACGGCAACTTCTGCCTGGTATGCAAGCCCTTTTTTATATAGCTGCATGAATATCCACTGAGTCCACTTGTAATACTTAGGGTCAAATGTTGTGACTTCTCTATCCCAATCGATCGAAAGGCCTATTAATTTCAGCTGACGCTTAAAATTATCAATACTTTTCTGTGTTGTGATTCGCGGGTGAATTCCGGTTTTGATAGCGTATTGTTCGGCGGGCAGGCCAAATGAATCCCAACCCATGGGATGAAGTACGTTAAATCCCTTCATCCTCTTGTAGCGGGCTATGATATCGGTTGCAGTATATCCTTCGGGGTGGCCAACATGCAGGCCGTCGCTTGAGGGGTACGGGAAAAAGTCCAGTACATAGTACTTTGGCTTTGAACTATCTTCTTTTGCGGCAAAAGTCTTGTTTTCTTCCCAGTATTTCTGCCATTTCTGCTCTATTTCATTGAAATTGTACTTCATATTATACAAAATTACAAACTTGTTAAGTAATAATCAGTGTTATTATTGCGGGATTCATTAACAATAAGCTTACATTACAGCCTCTAACATCCGGATAGTTAGTACAAAAGCGAAACTACACTGTTTCTGAATTGAATTTTATTTAATCATTCCAATACGTAAATTCGTAATCATGAAAAAAAACGTGATAAATAATAAGTTATAAATAACCCTGATAAAATAAAATAATGGCTCATCCGTTAAAGGACATAAGTCTCATAGTAATTGATATCGACGGCACATTGGTAGATTCTGAAGGCAACGTTGGCACAAAAACCCTGCGACTGGCTAAAGAATTGAAAAAACAGAATATCCTTTGCACCCTGTCTTCTGCAAGGTCATTTCATTTTTCTTCACATATTGCAGATGATATGGAGATCGATATTCCGTTTGTTACACTCGACGGCGCACTGATAAAGAACCGCAGTGGTAAAACCGTTTTCAAAGGAGTAATTAAGGATACGGTTATCAATAAAGCAATTAAACTTGCCGAAAATAATTATGGCAAGATCACAATGTGCGATGAGTTCAATTTGTTTGTTACTCCCAGGAATGCAGTTGTTAAAGAATTCACAAAGCTCAGCGCACCTGTTAAAGAAGTTCGTGATTTTTCTTCGGTAAAAAATATTTTGGAGATACTTATTTATTGCGAAGATAAAGTAAGCGTAAAAGCGATCAAACATAATTTTAGCTTTTTCGATAATTATGGAATTTCAATGAGTGTAACAAAATCACCCACGCATGAGTATTACCTGCTGACCATAAAAAGAAAAGGAAGCAACAAGCTTGAAAGTGTTAAAAGGCTTGTGAGTCATCTTGGATTGAGTAAAAAAAATGTTGCAGTTATTGGCGATTGGCATAACGATATGCCGCTGTTTGATTACGGCGCTTATAATATCGCAGTACAGAATGCAATACCAGAGCTTAAACGCAAGGCAGATTATGTGACTAAAACCACCAATAACGAAGACGCTGTTGGCGAGGTCCTTGAGATAGTCCACAATTACAATTTGAATGGTTCGTTATGATACTGACTTAGAAGTTGTTTTTTTGATACATTTCTTGTTCATTTTTAAATCTATCCTGCCTGTTAATACTTGAAAAAACCTGAAATAATCGGAATTCTTGGCGGCGGACAGCTTGCAAGGATGTCGGCATTTGCTGCAAAGCGTATGGGATTTGGCATAGCTGTAGTTGAAAAGAAAAAAAAGTCACCTGCCGGTCAGATTGCTGATCATGAACTCAAAGGTTGGGTAAACAGCTCTCAGCTTCTGAAAAAACTTGCGGCAATTAGCAGTGTTGTTACACTTGAAAATGAATTTGTTGATTATCATCGCCTGGAATACCTTGAATCGCTGGGCAGGAATGTATTTCCTTCTTCACAAACTATATCGCTCATTCAGGATAAATTGATTCAGAAAGAAACCCTTGCTTCAAACAATATCCCTTTGCCCCGTTTTTTGGCAGTAAATCATAAAACTGATTATGAAGAAATAGTAGAGTCTATCGGACTCCCTTTTATTCTAAAATCGCGGAAGATGGGTTATGACGGCTACGGCAATGCGCTGATCAAAAGTAAAGCTGATTTCTTACCTGCATTCGATAGTCTTACCCGCAGACACTCAAAGCTTCTTGCTGAGGAGTTTGTAGATTTTAAAATGGAGCTTGCCGTAATGGTTGCAAGGACAAAGAAGGAAATAAGACTGTATCCATTAACCCAAACGATCCAGAAGAACCATATCTGCCATACTGTTATTGCTCCGGCACAGGTTAATAATCGTGTTTACAAATTAGCGGGTGAAATTGCAATTGAATCAGTTTTAGCCGTAAAGGGATTTGGAATTTTTGGTGTCGAATTGTTCTATACTAATGACGGAAAGATACTTGTGAATGAAATGGCGCCCCGCCCTCATAATTCTGGGCATTACACAATTGAAGGCTGCTGTACATCCCAGTTCGAAAATCACATCAGGGCAGTTTTAAACCTGCCGCTTGGCTCAACCGAAATGGTGATGCCGCATGCTGTAATGATAAATCTTCTCGGCAAACGAAATGGTCCTGCTATTGTTAAAGATTATTCTACAGCCCTAAAAAATGATAAAGTGCACCTGCATATTTATGGAAAAGAAGAATCAAGAATAGGTAGAAAAATGGGGCACATTACGGTAATTGGCGATAACGCAGATAAGATTTTAAAGATTGCAAAACGGACAGAAAAAAATACGATAATCTGATTTGTCATTCCTGCGAAGGCAGGAATCTTAAAAATTTTAATTTTTGCAAATGCATTCATACTGTGTCTATATCTTGGCAAGTAAAAAAGATGGTGTGCTTTACACTGGAGTTACTAATTGTCTGGTCAAAAGAGTGTATGAACACAAAAATAATCTCAACAAGGGATTCTCTGAAAGATATTTTGTTAAGAAACTTGTATATTATGAACAATACAAATATATTGATGAAGCTATAGCTCGTGAGAAGTGTATCAAAAGATGGAAGCGGGCGTGGAAGATCCGGCTCATTGAAGAAAATAATCCTAACTGGAAGGATTTATTTTATGATATTGGCGGAGAAGATTACGAATTCACAATGAGGTTCATGAAAGAGCAAAAAAGATTCCTGCCTTCGCAGGAATGACAAAAACAAAGAAGCTTTGAAAGTAATTATTATGAAACCAATTATCGGTATTATTATGGGAAGCGATTCTGATCTTCCAACAATGCAGGAAGCCGCAAATGTCTGCGAAGAATTTGGCATACCTTACGAAATGAAAATCACTTCGGCACACCGCACCCCCGATTTCATGGCAAAATATTCATCAACAGCTCATAAGAGGGGTATAAAAGTAATTATTGCGGGAGCTGGAGGCGCTGCTCATTTACCGGGAATGGCGGCATCACACTCACCGCTTCCAGTTATCGGTGTCCCGATCAGAACAAAAGCTCTCGAGGGAATTGATTCACTTCTATCTATTGTTCAAATGCCAGCCGGTGTTCCGGTTGCTACAGTTGCAATTGGAGGAGCCAAGAATGCCGGACTTCTTGCTGCAGAGATTCTTGCTACCGGAAACAAAAAGCTGTTTGCCAGAATTATTAAGTATAAGAAACAACTCTGGGAAGAATCCATGGAAAAGAACAGAAACATCAAAAAAACCAGAAAAACTAAGTAAATCACATAACACTAGCTAATTCAAATACCGTTATCATGGTATGCAAAACTAACCTATTTTAGATAATATTTGCTGTACTCAATTTTTATCCAAAAACTAAGCTTCAAATTGAATATATTTGAAATCTAAACAAAAAAATCAAAGTTTATGAGCAAAATAGTCCTATCGATACTTTCTATATGTATAGTGGCCTCAGTAATTACTTTCACCGGCTGCACTAAAAAAAGTGAAACTGAGTTAAGAAAAGAAAAAGACAGCCTGGAACAGGTACAGTATGATCAGATAATCCGTGAGCTTATTGACTCTAATCTGATAAGAAGAAGAGACAGCACTGATATTTATGGTACGGGAAGTTTTGATTATAAGGATACACTTGATTCATTTCACAGGGGCTATAGCATTCCCAGAGACAGCATATATAAAGTTTGGAATACACAGGCTTTCCAGGAGCTAAACGAACTTATCAGGAAAAAACCTTTGGTGCCCGGCCCGTATCTTGACCGCGGCAATCATTTCCAGAATGTTAAAATGTACCGTGATGCAATATCAGATTATAACGAATACATTAAGCTAAACCCCGGGAATCACTCCGGCTGGATGAACCGCGGAAATGCATACGAGAGATTCAAAATTTATGACTCCGCAATGTATGATTATAACATGGTGCTGAAGCTTAAACCTGATGATACTATAGCAAATTTCAACAAAGGAAATATTTTTGATATACTTGGTAAGCCTGACTCCGCTATAATGGAGTATGATACGGTTATTATTAAAGACGTAAGGCTTGCAAAAGCATATTACAATCGCGGAACTTCATATCTTGCAATGAGAAAATTCAAGGAAGCTGCCAGGGACTGGGAACAGGCTATTGCGCTAAACAGCGCTTATGAACCTGAGCTAAGACCCAAGATAAACAGAATACGTCCGTTAATAAAATAAGCTTCTAGAAGAAATTGCTGTTGTTCTCCGGTTGTGTTACTCTCTGTAAACCGACCATCTGCCAACAGTTTCTACATCAAGCACATAAGCTTTTGTTTCGGGGACATCTACTTTTTTCTTCCCGCTGTATTTACCTGTAACGTTTGCAAGCGTTTCTATTATTGTGCCGTCTGCATCTTTGAGGTTACAGAGAAACTTACCCTCTCCTTCGTATTTGATTATGAAAGTAGCGGGCCCCTTGATAAGATCAATTACCTGGTCTTTGCTGTCTGTAAAAACTTCATCCATTCTGTATTGGTCTTCGTTGATCTTAACTGTATCTTTGGTTTGTTTCTGATTGGTGTTCTTGTCTTTGCCTGATTTATCGCTGTTACACGCTATTACAAGCAAAAAAAGGATAACTAGAGATAATACGAATTTTATATGGTTTTTCATTTTCTTTCTAACTTTATTACGGTATTACAAGTGTTTCTTTAATTCTTTAAACTTACTATATAATATTCTAATAATCAACGAAATATGAACAAATTAACTTATTTATTTTTTACACTCTTAGGTTTTGCATTATTTGGCTGTACACAGAGAAACCCCGAAGAATCATCCAAACATCTCAAATCCGGCGTTGAATTTCAGAACAAAGGCAAGCTTGATGACGCGATGAAGGAATACTCAGCTGCTATTGAGATCGATAAGAAAAACCAGACTGCATGGTACCAAAGAGGCGTGCTTCATATCTCCAGAAACGATCTTCAAAAAGGAATCCAGGATCTTTCAGAAGCAATAGATATCTCTCCCGATAGCGCGAGGTTTTATGATGCAAGAGGTTTTGCATATATTACACTTAACGATAACGGCAAGGCTATGGAAGATTACGAAAAGGCTGTTGAGAAAGATCCCAAGAATGCCGTTTATGTTAACCGCAGAGGTTATGTATATGCTCTGTTAAAGGATTACACTACTGCAATAAAGGATTACTCTAAGGCTATTGAGATCAATCCAAAATATGAAGACGCATATTCTAACCGCGGGTTTTCGTATTTGAGTCTCAGCAAATTTGAGAATTGTGCAAATGATTTTACCAAAGCAATTGAACTGAATCCGAACCGCGCAGTTTATTACAACACACGCGGTTATGCTTATGCCAATTTGAAGCGGATGTTTGATGCGCTCCCCGATTACGATAAGGCCATAGCGCTGGATTCCAATCTGGGTGATGCCTACGTTAACCGCGGGTATATTTTCCTCAATACCGATCAGTTCAATTTTGCCTTGCAGGATTTCGATAAGGCAATAAAACTCGGTCTTCAGAATGCGCCTAACTATAACGCGCGCGGTTTTGCTTTTCAGAACCTGAAAAAATTCACTGAGGCTATTAATGATTATACAAAATCAATAGAGCTTGATCCTAACTTCACAGATGCTTATGTGAACAGAGGTTTTTCTTATTTCAACTCGCTGGATAAACCAAATGCACTTAAGGACTGGAAAACAGCAGTCGGCCAGAAACCCGCGCTTGATAGCTCACTCAAATCATACATCGAAAAAGCTTCGAAGTAATACATCCAATTTGTCATTCGTTCAAATTCAATAATTTTAGCTTTTTTTTCTAAACAAGGGGTTGCAACCCCTTGTTTGGCATTGAGTACTGAGACAACTCATCCCCCTCCCTACAACTCTTTTACACACCAGTTTCTGATTTTAAACGGCCTATGAAAAACAGGGTTAAAAAACATGAGAACGCATAAAGTTGAAGCAAAAAATCTGTTTGAGTCCGATGTTAATCGGACGAGTTATTTTTTACTTCAATTGCGTTCGAAATGTTTTAGCTGTTTTTCATCAGCCTTGACTTTTTTGGTTCTTTTTGTGTCAAGACAAAAAGAACAAATGAAAATATGTCTTGGTCTCTGAAAATTTGAATTTTGATAACTGATTTGTGCTTCACTTCCATGAAAGTATTAGATAAAAAAAGCGATCCCACCATAATCGCTTTTTTTATATCTTATGTACAGGCAAGGGCACTTTGATTCAATTTATAACATTAAAACGGAACTTCATCATACTCGCGCCTTGGCGCCGTTTCGTATGAATAGTTCGGGGTAATCGTTTTAGGCTCAGGATTCACCTCAGCGCGGACTGCTTCGTTGCCGTCAAGCTCAGAGCGGTCTAATACCAGTAGTGATGTTGCAGGACTATCATCCAGATGAAGCAGGAAGCTCTCTGCCCAGCACTCAAGCGCGCGGATGAAGCTCTTCCTGTGCTCAGTATCTTTGGAAGAATATATCTTCTCCCACACGCTGTCATCGCACTCGCCGCCGGTATAGCTTACAAATCCGGTGTAGATCTCGAAGTAATCCTCGCCTATTGTAAACGAGCTGTAATCCAGCCCCCCGCCCGGCAAATGTGTATTGGCGGAAATATCAATATACCCGGTGATCTTTTTTGCTGGCAGGCTTTCAACCGCGTAGTATGCCTTAACCAGCGTGTTAAACTTTGCGCCTGAGACCTTGTATTTATCGGAGTGCAGAATTAGCTCTCTTATTACATTCTGGCATGTTTCCACTGCAAGTCTATCTGGATTTCTTAAAAGTATGCTGTTATTCATTTTATATTTATAATTTAATTTTCGGTTTACAAAGTTGTTACCCAAATGCTGAGCGCCAGAAACAGAACAGAAAGCGTGAGTGTAAACGCCTTCATCATGCGTTCGTCTTTTTCGCGCCTTTCAATCCTTAGATCCTCAACGAAATTTTTCAGTGAAAGCATTGTGTTAATCTCCTTTCTTTTGACTCTACAAATATATCCCGCAAAATATCCCAACGCGTATCATTGTATGATACTTTTTCAAACTATTTTTGTTCCAAAACCGCCATTTTTAAAAGATTTTGGCGATTTGCATCTATTATATAAACATTGTCGTCCCGCTCCACTGCTTAACGGGATAAATGCATGGGGAAGAAATGCATCTGTGATGCATTTCGGGGTGGTCACGTAAAATACAATTCCCGCGCTTGTCCAAACAAGGGGTTGTTGAAAACTCCTTTGGAGCAACCCCTTGTTCGTAACAAATGATCAGGACAGCATCACCTTAATTTTTATGCAAAAAATTAAGTAGTGATTTACCGCTAATTAGCCGTTATTTTGCATCCTATGCTCGACTTCAAAATAAAATTAAAGCGCCAGATCGAAATTCTCGGCATCTGCCTTGCCAACAGCTACACCGGCATGACCATGGGTGAAATTGCCGGACTCTTCAAAGTTGAAGAGCTCACAATTAAAAGAGATATGAATGACCTCCGTGCTGAGGGAATAATTATTCACAGCGCAAAGGGAAGAGGTATCGGAATTGATGAAAAGCCATCAATGGAAAAGATCCGTGAACTCATAAGGCAATACTCCGCCCTGAATTCATCCAACAGCTTTGTGGAAAAATCCACTGCCCTGCTTGTTAACAAGCTGAAGGAAGATGCGCTTGCCAATATGGTGGTGTTACAGATGTGTATTGACAACAGCCGCATGGCAATAATAGATTACGAAAAGGATGCCGATGTATTTGACAGGAATATTGAGATATCTCCCCTGCTTATTTTCCAAACCGATAATTATTGGCGGCTGCTGACGATAAGCGATGGAAGAATAAAGCAATTCATTATGAATAAGATCATCACAGCACGCACATCACCAAGGCAATTTAAACCAATACCGAAAGATAAGATCGAAGATGTGTTCAAGCATTCTTTCCGCAGCTGGCTTGGCGAAGATACTTACAGAATAAAGCTTTCGTTTTCATCATACTGGGCCGATAGAATAAAGCCTAAACAGTTATTGGACTCCGAATCATTTACATTGCAGCCGAATGGCTCAATAATTTACGAAGCGACGGTAAACTCCCTCGATGAAATTGCCGGCTGGGTAGTAACCCGCGGCGCGGGAGTAAAAGTCATAGAACCAAAAGAGCTGAGGGAGAAAGTTATTACGCTGGCAAAGGGCGTGTTGAAGAATTATGGAAAATAATTTATAAATATTTCGAAATCTAAAGAACAATAGATCATAATGAGTGAAGACCAAGAAAATTTTGATGACGATCCGAGCGAAGATAATGATGATGAAAATGAAGATTTTGATCCGCTGGAAAACTTCGATGAAGAAGCAGATGATATGCTAAGTGACGAAGAAATTAAGATTGATGATGAGAAAGTCCGTCAAATGCCAATATTCATATGCGCTGATAATATCCGAAAATTGACCGCATCGCTTATTGAAACAATAAATAAGGAAGATGATGTGTTAATGATGAAAGAACAAATGCTTCTTAACGCCTGCATGCTTGGTGTAAAAATAGCGGGTGCGGAGGCGGGAGACTTTTATACTCTGCGTATGGAAAATGCAGTCATCATAAAAATACATGCCAGAGAGTTACTTACGCAAACTTCGTTCTGTAAATTGGAAAATCTCTCAAAACCGGAATATCTGAAGCTGCTAAGGGATGAAATCGAAGTTTTCAGAAAGTTGTTTGTTGAATGGGTTAAATCATTCGATAAATCAAACGATTTTAAGGATAATTGGGGACTGTTCTACTAAACTCCTTCTATTTCATACTCAACCGATTTAGGATTCAGCATTTTTTTCGAAGCATCCAGTATTTCTATGCCAATGACTTTCCCTTTATCGTCATAATCAAGAATTATCCCGGCTTTTTCTTCATCACTTTCCGAGACCGGGTTGTCATTAAACTGGATCTTCATAATATCTACTTCTGCATCGTATTTAACTTTCATTTTCCCTCCAATATTTACTGATTTTGCTTGATTTATAAACAGTAACAACATTAAGGGCGTCAAATGTTTCCTCCACAATTATTCTTACAACATACTTCTTTTTGTCGATAAATTCAATCAATTCCTGATATACCTTTCTGTTGTGATCTGTATCAACTATCTGCCCCGGGTTCTTTAGAATTGATTCTAACTGCTTTATATCAAAGCCTCGGTTTCTCATCTCTTCCAAAGCATGCTTTGTAAATTTGATTTTCATATTTTGTTTTTTGTTCTAATTCGGGAATGCTCTATTTTTCGCAAAACCTCTTTTTTTTTCTCTTCGCTTACCTATGTGTCAATCATTTGCTTTTGCTTTGTTATTACTTCTTCATAAACTTCACAAATAATTCCCTGCGCGCTCTTGGTTTAATTGAATTGTATGCTGTTTCAAATACTTTTACATCAAACAATTCTTCAAAGTACTTCCTGTATTCTTCCCTTGGGCTTAAATGCGGCGGTCCCTCACCATCCGGAGTCTCTCCTTCGATGAATAGTCCAACAAGCTTTCCGCCGTGAGTTAACAGGCTGTGAATTTTCTCAGCATATTTCGCCCGCTTTTCTGGATCAATTGCAATAAAGAAAGTATGTTCAATTATCAGGTCGTACTCTCCTGTATGCGCAAAGAAGTCTTCGTTTAGCAAATGTCTTTTGGGGAATGTTGGCGCTCGACTTAGCAGATTTTCAAGCGGCTTACGGGCAATATCAAGCACAAAAACATTTTGGAATCCGCTGCCCAGCAAATACTCTGCCTCGTATGCATTACCCGCGCCGGGAATGAGAATTTTAATTGATTTATCCTTTAGCTGATCAATATACTCAGTAATTGACGGAGCGGCATATCCAACATCCCACTTCGTGCGGCCTTCAGTCCATAACTCCTGCCAGTATTCTTTTTTGCTTGTCATTATTACTTATTTACTCTCTTATTCGTACTACACTTCAGAACCTGTTTTATCCTCTTGTTCGTGCCACGAATATAGCCGTCAGTTGTGTCAGATCCTTCCTGAAGAGGCACCTTGTGCAGATCTGACACGTGAACGAAGTTCACATATATAAATTAAGCCGTGAGACGGGTCTAAGACCCGTCTCTACATATTAACCGTTTTATTGTAATCATGGCACTAATACTAATCTACAAAATTATGTTTATTTTAATTAAGTTGCATGGCGGTGGCAATGACAAAAACAAAAGATATAAAAATAATAGGCATTAACAGCTCAATTCACGATGCAGTGTTTACTGTGTTTGATGTTGAGACAACGGGCTTAAGCCCCGACCGTAACCGCATGACGGAAATAGGCATTGTCCGCATTCAGGGCGGCGAAGTACTTGATGAGTATGAAAGCCTGATGAATCCGGGTCAGTTTATCCCGCCGGAGATCACAAGGCTCACAGGCATAACCAATGAGCTTGTTTTCGATAAGCCTAAGTTTGAAACCCTTGCGCCGGAAATTCTTTCTTTCATTAATGGCAGTGTTGGCGGCGTAGTTTTAACAGGACATAATGTTAAGTTCGATTATGGCTTCCTGAATGCATCGCTTGTTCGCTCAGGATACAACAAGCTTTCATATCCTTCTATTTGCACTGCCAGGCTTGCCCGGAGACTAAGCAAATCGCTTCCTTCCAAGTCACTTGATTCGCTCCGCCGCCACTTCGGAATACACTCACGCCGCAAGCACCGCGCAATTGATGACGCGCGCGCAACAGCCACGATACTCTCGCACTTTATTGAACAATTGGTAAATGAATACGAGTTCGAGACAGTAGATGAAATTATCGGTTTCCAGTATAAAAAAATTTATGAAGAGAGCAAAATATCGGCCAGGTTTAAAAAGCTTAAGGTAGAGCTTCAAAGCGTACCAAAAAAGCCGGGCATATATTATATGATGAACAAGAAGGAAGAGATCATATATATAGGCAAAGCTAAGAACCTAAAGGACCGTATGGGTTCATACTTCTATCATAATGTATCGCACTCCACAAAGATCAAAAAGCTTGTCCGCTATGTTCACAAAGTAGGATGGGAAACCACTGGCTCGGAGCTTTCAGCGCTTCTTGCCGAAAGCCGCCTGATAAAATCTCACAAACCAAGATTTAACTCTGCGATAAAATCATACCGCAAGTTTCCTTTCATTAAAATAGATGTTCAGCGCGCATATCCGCGTGTATTTAAGGTTTACGAAATTATCCCCGATGGCGCAAAGTATTACGGTCCGTTTGGCAGCTCATATACTGTAAATGCGCTGATTGAAAGAATTAAAAAGCTATATAAGCTTCGTAAGTGTGATGACAGGATACTCCGCCCTGCTAAAAACAAGAGCGCGTGTATGTATTACGAGTTTCACCAGTGCTCGGCCCCCTGTAACTTAACAGTCTCGGCGGCTGAATACAAAAAGGAAGTTCACAGTGTAGATAAATTCTTAACCACATCCGGAAAAGGAAGTGCAATAGGTTACCTTGAAAGCGAAATGTCTCTTGAGGCCGACTTGATGAATTATGAACATGCATCATATTTAAGGGATAATATCACCGACCTGAAAAAAGTCCTGTTAAATATCGAGCTTACAAATTCAATCGTTGAGCTGCAGAATTATATTATCAAGTGCGGTGAGGATAATAATGATGGCTCATGGGAAATATTCCTGGTTGTGAACGGCAAGATCGCAAAGACTTTTATCATAGATGAAAATGTATCCGCTGATGAAGATAAAGTGAACAATATTATCGAAGAAATAAACTACATGTATTTCAGCGGGGCGCTTTTTAAGGATTTTGTCTTCTCTAAGGCTTATCATAAATTCAAGATTGATGAAATTGATACTCTTAAAATAATTTCCAACTGGGTTTACCGTAATTACACTCCCACGCGTGTGCTGAAGATGACTCCTAAATCACACCTTGGCGATGTAGTAAAATTCGTATTCAGGAAGCCCTAAACTGCAATTTTTATCCCAAACTACCCGATTTTAGGTTAGATTTAATTGTAAAATTTTATTATTTATGTGATTAAGAGCCGTGTAAATATTGCCTTTTTTTCATCAAAAGGCGCGTTTTTTTGAAATTTTTTTGCAGCCCAGATGGCGGAACTGGTAGACGCGCAGGACTTAAAATCCTGTTGGGATAATATCTCAGTGCCGGTTCGATTCCGGCTCTGGGCACAATAAAAGCTGCACAGACTATTTCCCAAACACCCGTTTTGGGAAAATTATAGCTGGATTTTTTGTTCATTTAAAACTTTGTAGACGCGTCCCGCTTTAGCGGGATTGGGATAATATCTCAGTGCCGGTTCGATTCCGGCTCTGGGCACAATGAAGCTGCAACTCCTCTTTCACTCTGAAGGGGAAAAGACATAACAAATAATTCCAATGCATTGGACATTTGAAAATATAATGATTCTTCTGTTTGCGATCCTGGCGCTGGGATCAGCAATAGTTATGATCACAAGGCGCAGCCCTATTGTAAGCGCTATATACCTGATTTTGAATTTCTTTTCCATCTCGGGAATTTACCTTATGCTTCGCTCACAATTTGTTGCAATTATACAGATCCTTGTTTACGCCGGCGCTATTATGGTACTTTTCCTGTTTGTGATAATGCTTCTTAACCTGAGCGGGGAAAAGTCATTTAAGGAAATTCTTTCATTCAAAAAGCTTTCGGCAGTTATACTGGCTCTATTCTTATTCAGCTCCCTTGGCATTACGGCGTTTTTTGCATTTAAGGGTAAATACAAAGTTATCTCTCCGTTTGCTGAGCAGCTTGGTACTATTCAGTCAGTCGGCAGAGAGCTTTACACTACATATTCATTTCCCTTTGAGCTTGTCTCGTTCGTACTTCTGGCAGCAATTGTCGGGGCAATCGTCCTGGCTCAAAAGAAGTTTGAATAAGAATGAATTCCCCTTCAACAACATCACAATCCGGTAAAAGAATTCTCTCAGGTGTTCAGCCAAGCGGCATCCAGCATCTTGGCAATTATTTCGGCGCTATGAAAGGCCACGTTGAGTTGCAAAATAGCGGAATGGAGAGCTTTATTTTCATTGCAGATTTGCATTCACTTACAACACTCCGTGACCCTAAGATATTGAAACAAATGGTAATAGATCTTGCGCTTGATTATCTTGCAATCGGAATTGATCCCGCAAAAACAGTTTTTTTCCGCCAAAGTGATATTTCGGAACATACAGAGCTTACCTGGATTCTTAACTGTGTCACCCCTGTCAACATGCTTGAGCAGGCTCACGCATATAAGGATGCAGTATCACGGGGAGCAAAAGATGCCACGGCAGGATTATTTGACTACCCTGTGCTTATGGCCGTAGATATACTTATATACAAACCTGATTTTGTTCCCGTCGGCAAAGACCAAAAGCAGCATGTTGAAATTGCGCGCGATATTGCAGGCAAATTCAACCGTGTGTATGGAAATGTATTCAGACTGCCTGAACCTATGATACACGAAACTCATGGTTACATACTTGGCACTGACGGAGCAAGCAAGATGAGTAAAAGCTATGGCAATGTAATAAATATGTTTGCTGATGAGAAGACCATCAAAAAGCAGGTAATGGGAATTATCACAGATTCAACCCCGGTTGATGCCCCGAAGGATCCGGAAAAGGATACAGTTTATAGTATGTATTCGCTTTTTGCAGGTGAAGATGAAAAAACGGCACTGGCCGCGAAATATCGTGCCGGAGGATTCGGTTATGGTGATGCCAAAAAGCTTCTTCTTGAAAAATTGATGGAATATTTTAAACCATACAGGGAAGAGCGCGAGAAGCTGAAGCAAAATATGGATCATGTAAAGGATATCCTAAGCAAAGGAGCTGCAAAAGCACGCGAGACTGCATCAAAAACAAAAGCCGAGGTTTGGGATAAAGTCGGCTTAAAAATATGAGAATCCTCTATCCGCAGTCATAGGCTGCTTTTTTTTGATATGGTTATTTTCATTTCAGGTTCAATCAATTCCGGTAAAACTACAATTGGAAAACTCCTTAAAACAAAATTTCCTCATACTGCGCATATAGATGATGAGCTTCATGATATAACTGACCGGCTCCCGCTTGAGGAGGCAATTGCTTTGCATATTAAAAATACTCTTTCTCTTACTTCAAATTTTCTTGAAAAGGATTTTAACGTTATCATTTCATACCCGATTTATAAAGATGAATATGAATATTTCAATAAAAACCTGCCAATAGAAACCGAAAGATTTTTTTTCACATTGAATCCAAGGCTGGATTATGCGTTGATTAATCGCGGCACAAGAGAACTTACAGGGTGGGAAATTGAAAGGATTAAGTATCACTACCAAACCGGCATTAACAATCCCGATTTCGGTATAACAATTGATAACACTATGCACACTCCCGAAGAAACCGTAAGCGAAATGCTTTATTACATAGAACAGCGTGATATCAGAAGGGAAATGGAAGATTAAATTTACATAATGAAAATTTCGCAATTTTAGGCACGCCCAATCAAATAAAATCAACGACTTAGCTAAAAAACATAATAATTTGTTATTTGATTCAATAAATATTATAATAATCTGAGATTTAAAATTGAAACTCAACAACCACCCTTAACATTGATATATTTCGGAATTTGAATTAAGAGAAACAAACCTTATATTTACGAAATAACTATCATAAATTATTAGGTATTTCTATGACAAAGCAACTTTTCAAATCAGTCTATTTTCCAGATTACCCCTCTGCCGACGCTAAGTCAAAATCCATAACAATAGCTTTCAATGAATCAGAAAAATATTATTACTCAAGCATCAAAAACCTTTCAAACGAGGAAATAAGAGAACTCATTGGAATCAATAGTTATAAAAAACTTGAGAGATTTGCTGAAAAAGAAGATAGGTCAGTTAATCAGACAGTTAAAAGGCTGTTAAAACAAAAACTCCCGAAAGTGAGCAGTGGGACGGATAATTTAAGAAGAGAAGTAACATTTATAGATAGTAAAAACATCCCGTTCCAAAGATGGTATCCATACATTGAAGGCTATTCAATAAACTTTGTAAGAACTTTAATAAGAGAATTTGATCTTTCAAATAAATTAATTTACGAACCTTTTGCGGGAACAGGTACAACAGTTTTTGCGGCAGATGACGAGAATCTAAACACAGTATACTCCGAAGTGAATCCCTTATTGCAATATTTGATTCAGACAAAAATACAAGTCTTACAATTAAATATGTTGCAAAGAACTAAGCTAGCAGAAGATGTGAGATTATTTCAACGTACGTTTATTGATGAATTAGTGGATCTTGCAGAAGATACTAAGTTGAAGGAAGCATATAAGACTTTATTTTCTAAAAGTAAATACTTTCCTGAAGCGACATTAAGAATAATTCTGAAGTTACGTACTTTAATTGATGAAATAAAACTTGAAGACGAGCTTTTGGCAGATGTTTTAACTATTGCAATTTTAGCGTCTTTACTACCTATTTCATATTTAAAAAAGGTCGGTGATGTAAGATTCAAAACACCTAAGGAAATTGAAAAAGAATTGAAGGTGATCACCGAAATACTCCCGATGAAGCTTGCTGAAATTGTTGAAGATATCTTAAATTTTGATTACAAATTAAAGAATTCACCAGAATTTATTCTAGCTAATGCAAAAAATATAGGTAGATTAAATAATCTGAAAATTGGAGCAATAATAACAAGTCCACCCTATTTGAATGGAACTAATTACTTTAGAAATACTAAGCTTGAACTATGGTTTCTTCGTTATTTGCAGCATGAAAATGATTTGAGGTTTTTTAGAAATCAAGCATTAACAAGTGGAATCAATGATGTAAAAATGGAATACGCAAGCATTAATGGTTTGGATATATCCACAAAGTCTAAAATTCTAAAGTTAACTCTCATTGAGCTAAATAAAAAAGCCTATGATGCCCGAATACCGATAATGGCTAAAAGTTATTTCGAAGAGATGTATCGTTTTTTTCAAGATATGACGTTACATTTAGAAAATAATGCTACAGTTCTTATAGATATTGGAGATTCAATCTTTTCCAATATTCATATAAAGACAGATAAAATTCTTATCGAGTTATTAGAAGAAATCGGTTATAAACTATCTGAAAATAGACTTTTAAGAAAGAGACGTTCAAAAAACAAAGAAGTATTAAGTCAGTCTTTATTAGTTTTCAAGTATCTACCTTATGTAAATTGGAAAGTAACCCTTTACGAACCATATCAATGGGAAAGCAACTGGAAAAGTTTCAAAACTGATGTTCCGCATCAAGAGCAACCTTTTTCGAAGAGAAACTGGGGGCATCCAAATCATTCATTATGCTCATATCAAGGTAAACTAAAGCCAGCTTTAGCAAATCATTTAGTAAAAACTTTCGTACCAGATGAAGGTTCATTCTTGGACCCCTTTGCAGGAGTTGGCACACTTCCCTTTGAAGCCTCCCTATCAAACAAATTATCTTATGGAATAGACATTAGCTTACCTGCCTACTATATATCATCAGCTAAAGTTTCATACCCAAATAAGAATCAATGCTATATGTATATAAAATTATTAGAAGATTTTATACAGAATAATGAAGTAACAAGGCTCGAACTAGATGAAGCTAATAGTTTTGGATTAAACAAAACTATATCTCAATATTACCAAAAAGAAACTTTAAATGAAATTTTGCTTGCTCGAAGATTTATCAAAATACGTTATCCAAAAACACCAAGCGAAATGTTAGTTATAGCATCATTATTGCACATTTTGCATGGCAACAGACCTTATGCGTTGAGCAGAAGGTCTCACCCTATAGTTCCCTATGCCCCTACTGGTAAGTTTGAATATAAGAGCCTAATTTCAAAATTAACTGAAAAAGTAGAAAGAGTGATAAACATTGAGTA
>JAIOIK010000081.1 GCA_019912545.1 Ignavibacteria bacterium
TCAAAGAAGCAATATATCTTTATAACAGCTATAGACCGCATCTTGCTTTAAATCTAAATACACCTAATCTTGTACATAAAAAACCCCTGAAATGAATCAGGGGCATTAAATAATCCGTCAACCTATTTTAGGACGGTACAAATATATAGTAATCGAATTCCGCGAATTCCTTAACCTCTCCAACCGTCGCGCAAGCCGCATTTTAGTAAATCTCGTCCGCGCAGATATTATCCGCCTGCATAACCACGAAAAAGAAGATTTTTATACTCTGAATTAAAAATCCTTCTTTGTTTTCAGGAATCTCTATTTAATCCGACTATATAAAAGATAATTCTTCTGTTTGGAAACGACATTGGACATTGTTTTCACCCTCACCATCTATTATTTTTGTTTCACGCGTGTAGAGGGTAATCCCATAAAATGGGGTTATCCTTTTTTTGTTATATACAGGTTCGACAAATGCAGTTAAAATATGTTTAAAATTGGCTTGAAATGAACAAATAACTGAAAGTAATAATCGACAATCGAGGAAATCTTTCTTTGACATTGCTGAATTTATATTTGCATATTAGTTTGTGAAAATAGAGTAAAAATGTATAAAACAACAATAATATTACTTTAAACCAACGAAAGAGCAAAAAATGAAAAAAAATTATTGCATTTTAACCATTAGTTTGATTATCTTTTTCGTGTTTCAAACAAAAGTGAGTGCCCAGTCTGACCCAATGTGGGAGATTATTTCCGGTACAAACGATATTCATAACACAAATTCAGGTGAAGTCTTTGTAAATTCCTCATTAAGGTGGAATAACGGATCATCCTATTTATCCAACGACCAGGGAGGAAGCATTGAGCTTGGCTATCCTTTCCATCATAACTGTACTCCATATATTGATTTTCATATAGGAGGCGGGTTGGAGGATTTTAACATGAGAATCATGAACTCTTCAAGTAACAAACTTGATTTTATGAACTCATATGGAGCTAAACTTACATTTGACGGAAATCCAAGCGGGCTCTACAATCTTCCATCTTTAAGGCTCTATAATCCGGTTTATGAAGGGAATTCATTTCAGTTTCAAAATGCAAATGGACTGGCTGCTATAGATTTCTGGAACTTTGGCGGAACAAATGGAGTCTTGGATTTTTATGCGGACTACGAAAATCATCCGGAGTACTGCCAATTTTCCATAAAAAGTGATGGTTCCTGCGGCTGGGCTAACGACTGGAGCGCTCTTTCTAATGATCAAGGAGGAAGTATCCATCTTAACAAATATGGGCTTGACGATGAATCAAGGCCTTTTATAGATTTTTCTCGCGGACGTAGTTTTCAATCAAACCATATAGATGTCAGAATCAAGAACACTGACCCTAACACGCTTGATTTCTTGACAAACATGGATATACAGGGCAACGGCGGAAGTAAAATAATGTCAATCAAAAACGATGGCGTTTATGCAACAAAACTGACAGTTCAAGCAAGTTGGAGTGACTTTGTATTTGCAAGTGATTACCATTTGCTAAGCTTAAGTGAACTTGAAAGTTACATTAATGAAAACGGGCATTTGCCTGATATACCCACTGAAAGCTTTGTAAGTGAAAATGGCATTGAAATTGGTGAAATGACCTCAAAACTCCTGCAAAAGATCGAAGAAATGAGCTTATACTTAATAGACCTGAATAAACAGGTAGAAACGCTGAAAAAAGAAAATGCAGATATGAAATCCTTAATAAATAAATAATACCCTGGGAGAAATAAAATGAAAAATTTAATTAGATTTTCTATATTTATTCTGGTATATTATTCAATGAATTTGTCATGGATAACTGAATTAAAAGCCCAAAGCTGGCCCTGCGGAAATCCGGCTGCAAGTAATTATAGTATACCAAATGATAATGAATTTGATTATTTAAGCGAAAGCTCTGTTGCGGTTCATCCGCTTTGAAGTGACCTCGATTTTGTAGACAAAAAATTAAGGTGTATATTCGTAAAAGAAAGGAATATACCCGTGGAAGAGAAAAGAAACAGGCGTACATTTGACAAAGATTTTAAGATATCAGCAGTTAAAATGGTTATGGAA
>JAIOIK010000082.1 GCA_019912545.1 Ignavibacteria bacterium
TACCTGTAATACTTTCATTTGTGTTTCTGTTCAATTGCACAACTATTTCACAAATAAGGGATTATAACCCCATCTTAAAATGGGGCAGTTGGGCACTTCTTCAGGCAATACCCTCGCCGACTTATTTCGAAGACAGAATCAACGAAAAATCACGATTGAAATTTGGCCTTGAATGGCAGATAATTCCGCTTTCATATTCATTTCAAGTAAATAAATATATCTCAAATTTCAGTTATTTCTACTTGAAGCCGGTTAAGAGATTTACGGGATCTGCTGAGGTTTTTTTTCAGCCATCATTAATTATTGGAAATTATAGATACTCTAATCAGAAAAAATTCACTTACAAAACTGGAGTCAGACTGGTTTTGCCGGTGGCACAAAATGGTGAGTACATGGCGCTATCTGCAGGAGTGGGTTATTTTTCTCAGAAGACAGAAAACGGGACATTAAGAGACGGCATTACTTATGAAGCGGGGATTTATACATTATCCGGGATGTTAGGTTTGAAATTTAACTACAATCAAAACGGTCTTACCAGGTATAGCTTTGGTTTGTATTTTAAATACTATTAATTATTACCCGGAATTCAGATTCACCAGCCCTGACTTGCAAACATAATCAGTGTTTTTTAATGCTTTCATGTAATAAGAAGCGTTCTTAGACGAAGCTTTTGTAATACCATGATACATATGAAAAATCACCGCAAGATTTTTTACTGAGAAAAACTCTGCACCTGCAAGTCTGAGCCTTAATTCAATATCCGAATCTTCTCCGAAACCTGGCCCTATATAATTTTCATCGAAACCATTTATCTTTTCGATCAGTTGCTTATTCAGCGAGAAATTGCAGCCTACAATGTGAACTTCTTTCTTAGAAAAAAGTTTTCTCAGAATCTTATTCCTTATCAGTAAACCTTCTTCGACGAATGTAGATCTGTCATTTTTCTTCCAGGAGTCAAGTACGTGTTTAAGTCTTATTTTTTCGTAATCTTTGTGAATTATTCTATCAATGGAAATTCGATCTGATAAAGATTTACTAAGATTGACCCTTCTGCCGCAAAGAACAGTATTATTCTTCATGTATAATAAATGCTGCCTGATAAAATCGCTGTGAGGAACGCAGTCACCGTCAATAAAAATTAAATAATTGTAATTCGATTTTTTTATGGCTTTGTTCAATATCCTGTTTTTTCTGAACCCGGAGTCATTCTGGAATACATGTGTAATATCCAAATCGCTCGTTTTTTTGAAATCTGATATGAATTTGCTAAGTTCACCACCGGAACCGTCATCTGCGATCAATATTTCAAAATCCTTAAAAGTTTGAATTTTTAAGGCATTTAATATCAATTCCAGTTCACGTATTTTCTTGTAGACCGATATTATTAGCGATGCTTTTTTCTTCATTCTGCGAATTTATATAATTGTATCAATAATTGTTATTGAAATATTTTTACTAATGAAAAGAACAATTTCCGGAAATCTAATGCTTTTGGTCGTATTCTCTCTCTTTGCAATTGCTGTCTCCTGCAATATGTTAATGGTTGCAGTACGAAACGTTCCGGTGTTCTTTTCTGAGCCGAGGAAAGTCGCAAACAAGATCAAAGAACCTGTAAAGATGGATACCCGCCTCTCGGCGCTATGGATAGGCCATGCAACTGTATTACTGCAGATGGATGATAAAGTTATCATTACAGATCCTTTTCTTACCGGAACTGTCGGAGAGTTCGCTAGAAGGACTGTTGAACCGGGTATTGAACCGGAGAACATAACCAAATGTGATGTTATATTGATATCTCACTCGCATTTTGATCATCTAAGCTATGGAAGTCTTCAATTACTTGAGAATAAGGGTAAGGGTACATCAATTGTATTCCCCAAAGACCTGGAGAATTACCTGCCAGCTTATGATATGGATTTCGTGAGAATGCAAAATGATAACGGATATGAGAGAAAAATTATAGGTGAAACAAAGTTAGTTAATGGAATCAAAATTACCACTGTTTTCGCTCAGCATTGGGCAGGCAGGTATGGATTTGACGGTTACCTCTGGGATGATAACTCTTATACCGGTTATATTATTCAGTATAAAGGAATTACTGTGTATTTTGCCGGAGATACCGGTTATGACTCTACGAAGTTTAAGGAGCTTGGTAAATTATTTAGTATTGATCTTGCGCTAATACCAATTGGCCCTTGTTCTGATTGCAGGCAGTGCGGAACATTCAATCATGTTTTTCCAATGGATGCTTTTGAGATATTTAAAGATCTAAATCCTAAATGGATGATCCCAATTCATTACGGTACACTGCAATTTGCACAGGCGGATCCTATTGAACCTGTTTATGCATTTGAAGAATTAGTATTTAAAAATGAAGAATCTGAAAGGATTAAGATCCTGAATATTGGAGACCAATATACTTTTATAAAGAAATGAGAATATAAGTGGATCTCACTTATATTTTTTGAAATGACCTAATTTAGATAGACTAACTAAAATGCTTTTTAAGTTTTATTGCAAGGTTTATTAGTATCAGCGAAAGTGAAACATTCTGACCAATTAGTTTTTCCGCTTCTTCAAGTTCCAGAATTATAGAAAAAAGATCCGAATTTGGGAAATTGCCGTTTAATCGGATTAAACGCTCCAAAAGATCATGATTGACTATCTCTGTTTCACCATTTTCTGATCGGTTTTTGACCCTGAGTAAATCTCTTATCCAGATATTAAGAAAGAAAAGAAAATTCTTAACTTTTTCTTTATCATTTTTTGCAGAAATAGTGCGGGAAATTGATACAACTTCTGCAAAATCATTTTTCAGCAGAGAAACCATGAATTCAATCGCTCTATTTCTTAAATCATCAATGCCGATCTCCAGTAATGCCCCTGCCCTGGAGTAACTGCCAAAACTTATCCTCGAGGCAAGTTCAATCTGCTTTGAGGGATAATCTACGTTATCTCTAAGTTTCACTGAAATTTGCTCTGGTGTTAATTGCTCAAAATGTATCATCTGGCATCTGCCAATGATCGTTTGAGGCAGAGAGTTCAGCTTTGAAGTTGTTAACATGATCACGCTGTTCTTTGGGGGTTCTTCAAGTATTTTTAAAAGTGCATTAGCCGCCTCATGCCGCATTTTTTCAGCTTCGGAAATTATGAAAACTTTTGTAATGCCTGCAGGGGCAGAAAGGTATATCCTGCTTACAAGGTCACGGATACTGCTAATCCTTATATTATTAGCATTTGATAGAGAGATCTTATAATATGGATTCTCGCTTTTCAATTCGAGCTGCTCCATATAAGCATCAAAATCTGCGCTTGCAAGTTTTTCTATCGGATCTGAGTCGGAATCATCAGTTTTGCCGGCCGGAAGTGCAAATATCAGTTTGAAGTATTCCGAGCGCAATGCAGAGATCTTTCTGCAGTTATCACAATTATCACAAGCTTCATCACCATTTATCAGATTGGTGCAATTCAGCAGTTTTGCGAATTCAATTGCCGTTGCATCTTTTCCAATTCCGTCAGTTCCCTCAAACAAGTATGCATGGCTAATTTTCCTGCTTTTGAATATTGATTTAAGCTTTTCAACAGATTCATCCTGGCCTGTAATATTACTCCACATCTCTAAAACGCATTTCCTAAACCAAACTGAATGGCATATTTATTTTTGAATATATCCGAAGGCTTATCCCATATCCATTTATTTCCGACCGTGCCGAGTGGGTCGTATAATTTAAATCCCAGATCGATCCTGACCGGCCCAACAAACGTATCGTATCGGATACCAATGCCTGTTGATAAGGCAATTTGATCAGTGCGAAACTTCCCGCCTGTTTCCCATACATTACCCCAGTCAAAGAAAATAACACCCCATAACGGATTCAGGAAGCTTCTTGCAGGAAAAGGTCTCCTTCTCAGTTCGAAGCTGCCCTCTATCAGGAAATTTCCTCCTTGTGAAGGGTCATCAAGTATTCCCCCGGTCTGTGCACGCCATCCCCGCAAACTGTTTCCGCCTCCCATATAGAATTTGTAAAGGGCAGCTACGGGAACAACATTTTCACCCAGTCCATATTCAATTATATCTCCAATTTCAAGATGGCTGGCTAGTATTGTTTCGGCCCTGCCGCCGGAAATATCCTGGTATATGCTGTTTACGGTGCTTAGCTTGACATATTGCGAGTAATTCAGGCTTTTGTTGAAAATGGAAAGCAATCTCGGCAGCGCTCCTGCAGATTCTACTGTTAAGGTATGGAAAGTACCTTGTGAAGGGTTAAAAAGATTATTCGTGTTTCTATGAAGCAGTGTCAATCCCAGGATACTATTTACTGAATAGCTCTTTTGATCTTTGTAGTATTGTATGCTATCCTGCACATAATCTCTTTTGGCCCTGGTAGTTAAATAATCAAATGTCAGATCCGAATACGCATCACTGTAAAAAGTATAATCAGCGATGTGATATGTAAGCCTTAAGAGATTCTGAGACGTGACATATTCAATGTTTTCATCAAAATTAATAAGCGCAAACTGAGGTGTTAGAGTTGCCGTGATATCATTATTGAACAAAAATGGCTGGAATAATGAGAAGCTAAGTACAATAGCATTTGCATTTATTGAATTATACAATCCTTCCAAAGAAACAGAAAATACTCTTCCTCCGCCAAGAAAATCTTTGTCTTTATATTCAATACCGGCATTTCCAAACAACCTGTTTGATTGATACACGGCCGAAATACTTGGAGTAAACTCATATTTATTATTCAGAGTAATAGCTACTTTGGTGTCAATAGTTTTACTGTTAATGTCCACTGAATCCACAAGGACTCTCCCTAACTGAATTATGGCCAGTTTAGTAAAATTCCTTTCACTTTCAAGCATCTTGCTTTTACTGTAAGTATCGCCTGTCTTAAATCTCAGTTCCCGCTCAATTACGTTATTGCCAATATTATATTTGTTTTTATCTATGCTGATACTGTTCGAGCCGAATTTGTAAATGTCTTCAGTGCCGATAAACCTAATTCTTATGAGAACTTTGTCTTTGAATTCAGGATTCTTCTGGAGTTCATCCGAGTATTTTCCTATAATTATTCCGCGCCTTGAAGAATCTATTTTACTTATCGCAGTATCGATCTGCGCAAAATAGTATCCGTTATCCTGCAAAACCCCTATAATTCTGTCCTTTTCAAGCGAGATAGTATTTTTAACATAGGAGTCACCTGCATTTATAAGCTTGTTCTGAAATACCTGAGTTTTGGCTGCGTCAGTGATCTTATCCAGCCCGGTAAGTTTGATCTCTTTAACAGTGTACCTGGCATTTTCAATAATTGTAAATTTTACATTTACTTCCTTATCTTCTTCAATAAATGAGGTTGATGTATCTATCATTACGTCGAAGAAACCGTTATCGAAATAGAACTTGTTCAGCCTTTGCAGGTCTTCCTCTAAATTAATACGGTTAAAGTACTTTTCTTTTGGAAGAAGAAGGATATCCGCCAGTGCAGCATCAGAGAATGTTTCGGTTTTTTTAAAAACAAAATCTACATCATTTGTCTCGTATTTTGCCCCCTGTGAGTATACTGGGGCAGAATAAAGAAAGAAAACCAATATAAAAGCAGATATGTATTTATGTAGTCGTATCAAAATAGGAATATAAAAAACCCCGATGGCTCGGGGTTAAATATTATTTGAGCAATTTAACTTAGAAATCCTTTTCTTCATCATCGTAAAAGAAATCTTCTTTCGTCGGGTAATCAAGCCAGATCTCCTCGATGCTTTCATAAGGTTCGTCTGTTTCCTCCAGGTCTCTCAAATTCTCAATAACTTCCTGTGGCGCTCCTGTTCTTTGCGAATAATCAATGAGCTCTGCTTTGTTAGCCGGCCATGGAGCATCATCAAGATAAGAAGCCAGTTCCAGAGTCCATACCATTTTTTATCTCCTTTTGAATATAGTTTGTATATAGTTTGTTCATCAAAAACTAAATTATTTTAATCTCTTAATCTCGGATCAAGCGCATCACGCAGGCCTTCACCAACCAGGTTGTAGGCAACTACGGTGAGGAAGATCATAAAGCCGGGGAAGACTGCAAGCCACCAGGAGCTTGTTGCTCCGCGTGCCTCTGAAAGCACTGAACCCCATGTAACCTTTGTTGCAGCAACTCCGAATCCAAGAAAACTTAAAGCCGCTTCCGAGAGAATTGCTCCTGCAATTTCAAATGAAGCCGAGATCAATACCGGAGCAATGGCATTTGGCAGTACGTGGCGGAAGATTATCCGCAAGTTAGAAAGTCCCAGTGATACTGCCGCCTGTATGTAGTCCATATTCCTTACTTTAAGAATTTCGCCTCTTACAAGCTTTGTGTTGCCCGTCCAGCTGGTTAATCCTATAGCTATCATGATATACCAAATACTTGAACCGTATAATGCGACAATTGTTATGATAAGAAAAAACGCGGGGAAAAGCTGCATGATCTCAACAAACCTCATGATAACAAGATCAATCTTTCCTCCGTAATATCCTGAAATCGAACCAAGAAGTACTCCTATAAAAATTGCTATTCCTGCGGCAATAAACCCTACTGATAGTGATACGCGTGAACCATGAATTAACCCTGAGAGCACATCTCTGCCTATGCCATCAGTCCCCAGGTAATGTCCGCTTTCAATTGATGGAGTTGCTGAAGTATTGAACAGATCCACATTAGAAGGTGCAAATCTTATCGGCGGCCAAATTGCTGTTTCAAACGTCAAGGTCTTCCAATCAGCGTTCAGAAATTCACCCTGCCATTTAGAAAGCCCAAGCCCGACCATATACTCCTTAACAACCGGGAAAAAAGACTCCCCTTTGTAATTGCAGTAAATCGGTTTATCATTTGCTACAAAATCGGCAGTAAGCGCCATAATTACCAGGAAAAGCACAACATAAAGTGCAGCAACAGCAAGCTTATTCTTTCTGTATTGATGCTTGACCAAAGACCAGTATGTTTGATCGACTTTCCTTTTGTCTGAGCCTTTTCCATTTGAAGGAACTTCATTCCCCTCCGTAACCATGACTTGCGGCACAGGACCGCCTATCATTGTATTATCGCCTATGAATTCGTTTTCAGATACTTTTCTATCAGCCATTAATAAACAATATTTTTATTTCTTGGAAAAAGCAATTCTTGGATCAACTATAGCGTACAATATATCTACAAGTAATAATCCAAGCATTGTAAGTATGGCAGCAAGTACAAGTTCTGCCATGATGAGTGGGTAATCTCTTGCAACCAAGGCCTGGAATGCAAGCTGACCGATACCAGGAATACTGAAAATGGATTCAATAATCACAGAACCGCCAACAAGTGCCGGCAATATACCGCCAAGAAGCGTAATTATGGGTATGAGCGAATTTCTTAGTGCATGTTTGAGTACAACGGTTTTTTCTGTCAAACCCTTCGCACGGGCTGTTCTTACGTAATCCTGCCTAATGACCTCAAGCATGCTTCCGCGCATCTGCCTTGAAAGAAATGCAAAGCTGGCAAGCGAACCGCAGGTTACAGGTAGGATTAAATGATATATCCTGTCCCAGATCCTTTCTATCAATGGCCAGTTTTCAGAACCCAAAGTATAGAGTCCCGAGGTCGGGAATATTTTTATGTATTCAACATTAGCCAGAAACACAATAGCCATTGTAGCTACCCAAAATGAAGGCAGAGAATAGAAAACAAATAACATGAAAGTAGAGAACCTGTCAATCACACTATATTGCCTTGCTGCTGAGTAAATACCGATAGGGATCGCAATCAGGTAACTTAGTGAAATTATCATTAAGGCAATTGAAGCTGTTACCGGAATTCTTTCCATGATCTTGCTCATAACAGGCCTGTTATCAACAAACGAATTACCAAAATCACCTGTTGCCATATTGCCAAGCCAGATTATATACTGCATTGGGATCGATTTATCCAGACCCCATTTCTGTTTATAATAATCTTTAGCCTGCTGATTCAGCTGGCTTTTTTCATCGGCCTTCATATTCTCACCGCTAACACCTACTTTAAGTTCGGTAGGGTCACCCGGTGCCAAACGGGAAATAGTGAACGTAATTATAGTTATTGCAACCAGTGTTGGTATGAATAACAGAATTCTTTTAATGATATAAGTTGACATTCACTTATGTTTAATTGTTCTTGTTCTGTGTATATTTTTGTGATCCAGTGGGTACCCACCATTCATTATATGAAGGGCTGGGCTGAATATTATACCATCTAGCATTCTTAAATCTTTTATCGTAAATATACCTGGATCTGGGGCTCCATAAGAATGTGTATGGCTGCTCATCGTAAATGAGTTTCTGCCACTCTTTTATCAAAATAAGGCGCTTGCTTTCATCCATTTCATCCCTGTACGCTACAATTAAACTATCACTTATTTTATTATTAAAGCTGATGTAATTACTTCCTTCACCTTGTGATTGAGATGAATGCCATATCTGATAAGGATCAGGCGGAATAGTCGGTGATGTCCATGCTGAATATGTTGCTTCAAATTCATGTTTTTTGGTTTTATCAAGATAAACAGACCACTCAAGCTCTTGAACTTCTGCCTGGATGCCGACTTTCTTAAGAGCATCTACTACTACAAGCAGAATTTGCTTGCGGACAGGATTAGTGTTACTTAAGAATGTGAATTTGAATTCCATTTTCTTGCCATTTATGACTTTATCAAGTACACCATTGCCATCGGAATCTTTCCAGCCGGCTTCTTCAAGAAGTTTCCTGGCTTTTTCAGGATCAAACTGAATTTCTGGAAGATCTGCATTCAGCATTTTTGAGCTCTTATAAAAAATGTGTGACTGGATCGGCACACCATCACCATACATAACTTTATCAATAATTGTTCTTCTATCTACTAAATGAGCTAACGCAAGCCTAACTTTTTTATCCTGGAAAAGGGGGTTTAACTGATTCCATGCTAAATATGTATAAGCAGGTTCAAACGGTCTTGCTTTAACTAAATTAAACTGATCAGGATTTTCAAGATCTTTATAGAAGTCTGATGGTTTAATAACGTTCATTGCATCAACTTCTTTATTTTTTGCTGATACTAATGCTGCTGAGTTATCCTGGATCGTTTTAAAGATAATTTTCTGAGGATAATTTGAAAAATTTGCATTAGCCCAGTAATTCGGGTTTCTTACAAGTGTAACACCGGCTCCTGTATCCCATCTTTCAAACATGTAAGGACCTGAACCTACCAAATATTTTGCATCCCTTGAGACTTCCTGTGAGTTAATAAAATCAGCAAACTTTTGTATTGCTCCGTTGTTTTTTGCCGCATTCATATCTTTTAATTCATCCCAGCTAAAATTATCAGTAATATTATTCGGATCAAGTATATGTTTTGGCAGTATGCTGAAGAGTCCTAATGTATAAATGCCTCTCCAGTTTGGCCTGGTTAGCGTGAATTTCACTTTCTGTGGATCGTTATCAGCTATTTCAGCCTTATCTACCATTTCAAAATAATTTCTTGTTGCGGCAGCATCAACAAACGGTATCTTAATCAACTTAAGTGTGAAAACTACATCGTTTGCTGTTACAGGTTTTCCGTCTGAAAACCTTGCATTTTTGTTTATAGTAAAAGTGTAAGATAAATTGTCAGCCGAAACCTCTGGCATTCCGGCCAGTCTTGGAATTAACTCATACGTTTCTTTATTCTGGTCAAGAAGATATTCAAATATATAAGAATCAATTTCTGATGCACTTGCATCGTTTGAAACTATAGGGTTTAATTTCTCAGGGTCACTCATTTCTCTGATAATCAGCCAGTCACCTGATACGGCACTTGCTGTATCCAATGCAGGGATATCATCAGAAGTTTTTTTGTTATCAGTATTTTGCTGGGTTGTTTTTCCACCGCATCCAACCATTAATAAAGCGGAAAAAACTACTGCTAGGAGGGCAGTTAACTTGAATTTAATCATAGTTGAAAGATATCCGTTTAAATTGGTAAATATTTCTAAATTTTTGCTGTATGAATCGCAATTTATCTATAAAAATGTAAATTTCAACTGCAAAATCAGTCTTTATTAACATTATTGCAAAACAAAATTGCAGAGTCTGCTGAAGCGTGTTTCATGAAACAAAATTCTCTGAATAAAAACTACTTATCGCCTTGATATTTCCTTTGGCCTGCCGGAACCCACCACTCAGGAGTGTGATATGCAGTCGGAGGAGTAGGATACCACCTTACGTTCTTAAACCTATCGGAATATACGTATTTTGCTTTTGGCGTCCATAGAAAAGTATATGCCTGGTCATCATATAAAACTTTTTGCAGCCGCTTGGTCAAGTCAATCCTTTTGTTCTCATCAAATTCACTGCGATATTCTTCCATCAGCTTATCAGCTTCGGCATTTTTGTAGCTTCCATAATTGCTGCCATCATTTTTTGATTGGGAAGAATGATAAATCTGGTACTGGTCCGGCGGATAATCTGTTAATACCCATGCACCCATTAAAGCATCAAATTCGTGCTTTTTGATCTTATCCAGGAACACTGACCATTCAAGTGTTTGAATCTCAACAATGATGCCGATCTTTTTCAATGCATCTGCAATAACAAGTATTGTCTGCTTGCGCGATTCATTTGTATTAAGTAAGTATGTATATTTAAAATCTACTTTTTTACCGTTAACCATTTTATCCAGAACACCATCGCCATCTGAATCTTTCCAACCGGCTTCACTCAAAAGCGCTTTGGCCTTATCGGGATTGAATTCGATCAGCGGAAGATCAGGATTGAAATTTTTCACATCCCCAAAATAAACCGGGCTGGATATTGGTACTGCAAGCCCGTACTGTATCTTATCAATAATAAGTTTGCGGTCAACCATGTATGCAAGCGCCCAGCGAACCTTGAGATCGCTGAATAATACATTGTTCATATTATAACCTATGTAAACAAACTGAGGCTCAAATGGATCTGCTTTCTTCAGTGAGAACTGCTCGGGCTTATCAAGCTCTTTTACAAAATCCATAGGTTTAACTACATACATGATATCAATTTCTTTGTTCTTTGCTGCTACAGTTGCAGCGCTTTGATCCTGTATGACCTTTATGATCAATTTTTCAGGGTACGCCATTCCGTGAACTGCGCTCTTATTCCAGTAATCGGGATTGCGCTTGAAGTAAACCCACTGGCCTGTATCCCATTTCTCAAAAATATACGGGCCTGAACCGATCAAGTACTTTGGGTCCCGGTTTGCTTCCTGAGAATTGAAAAAATCAGCAAACTTTCTCATCTCAGGGATCTTCTGAGCAGTTGCCACATCCTTGCAATCAGCAAACGTATATTTATCCGTCAATCCACCGGGATCTGCGGCATCCTTGCTCATGATCTGGAAATCCGATAGGGCATAAATAGCCTTGAAATAGGGACGCGATAATGTAAATTTAACAGTGTATTCATCACCGCCAACCAGTTCAACATTCTTAAGCATATCAATTGCCTGCCTGGACTGTGCCGCATCAACAAGAGGATTCATCATTGCCTTAAAGGTAAATACAACATCTTTACCGGTGAGCGGCTTACCTGTGGAAAAAGTAACGTTCTTTTTCAACTTATACGTATAGTTCAGATGGTCAGGGGTTTCCTCTGGAAATGCTTCTGCTATCCAGGGAACAAGGTCATAGGACTCTCTTCCTGCAGCCCACATGAGCCGCTCGAACACATGCAAGGAAAACTCCCTGCCGGTTGCATCCTGAAGTGTAACCGGGTTCAGGCTTTGCGGATCGGCAAGCTCACGCTGAATGATCCAGTCTCCATAAACTGCGCCGGTAGTATCAGTCGCCGCAATTTTAGAATAATCCTCACCTTCCTTTTTTTCGGAGGTATCTTTTTTACCGCAGTTAAACGAAATTGTTACAAGAAGGGCAGCTGAGAGCAGAAAAGCAAGATTCTTTTTCATTTATGAATTAGTTATTTATTCAAAGTCGTGTTCCAGGTATTCTACCGAGCGTTCATAACCTATGTTCGCGTCTTTTAGTTTTGATTTGGTGTTTATTGCCTGCTCAAGCTTTTCGCTTAAAGCCTTTGCGGCGTCATAACCGTAATGCTTGCACAAATAATTTAAAGCAATAATTTCTGATATAACTGTGATATTCTTCCCGGGGAATATTGGCAGCCTTACAAAAGGAAGTTCCACGCCAAGCATATCCATCATTTCGTTATCCAGTCCCGTACGTGTGTACTCTTTTTTCGGGTCCCATTCTTCGAGGTTAACCAATAGTTCAACCCTTTTCTGAAAGCGGATAGCCCTGATGCCGAAGACGCTTCTTACGTCTATAATACCAAGGCCCCGAATTTCCATAAAATGCTTAACCAGTTCTGTGCCTGTACCCATTAAGATGCCGTCACCCTTGCGGGAGATCATAACCACATCATCAGCCACAAGGCGGTGGCCGCGCTCAACTAGGTCAAGTGCAATCTCGCTTTTGCCAATGCCGCTTCTTCCGTAGAAGAGCAGACCTACGCCGTACACATCAACAAACGAACCGTGGAGCGCAACCTGTGTTGAGAACTGGTCATCGAGGAAATCACTGATAAAATATGCGAATTTAGTTGTCTCAAGGGGAGTCATAAAAACGGCAATATTCTTTTTGTTTGCCATTTCCATGAACTCTTCGCTTGGCTTATTATTAAATGTTAAGCAGATGCAGGGCATATCAAACGAGAAGAATTTCTTAAGCGCCTTTGTACGCTGCTCAGGTGAAAGCTGCCTGAGGTATCGCATTTCGGTGTTGCCAAGAATCTGAACGCGAGCGAATGTGAAGAGCGCTGTGTAACCTGCAAGTGCAAGGCCGGGGCGGTGAATATGCTGGTCACGGATGATCTTATCAAGCCCATGATCACCCTCGGAGATCTTATTCAGCTTAAACCTCTCTTTGGCAGCGTGGTAGAAAAAATCTACCGTGATCTTTTCTTTGCGGACAGTTTCAATGTTCTTAAGAACCTTGTGAAGATGCTTCATAAGTTATTCTTTTTCTTCGAAGTTCTTTACAACTTTATCTGCGTTATGATCTGTAAGCTTATCTTTATACTTCTTCACCTGAGTTTCGATCTTACTCATTGCTGCTTCAATTGACTTCATAAAATCATCTGATGCTTCTTTTGCAGTAAAGGTTTGATTGTTCTTTGCGTGGACAACTACTTCTGCGTATTTTATACTGTTTTCGGGTTTATCGAAACTTAAGACCACTTCTGTTTTAATAAATCCATCGTAATATTTTGAAAATTTGCTGCACTCTGCTTCGGCGAATTCTTTCAGGGTATCGTGTGCTTTAAAATGGCGCGCTGTGAATAGAAATGTCATAAGTAAACCTCCGTATTATAGTGAGAATTGAGATATTTAGTAATTACCTGCAAATATGCAAAAGGTAATCGTTAATTTCAATAATGGAATAATTCTTACATTTTAGCCGTAAATATTTGATTTGAAAAGCCTTTAAACCATGAGTATATTTATTAATATGTCATGAAGATTTTGATTTGAAATCTCTTTTGAACCTCACCCCTGCCTGCAGCAGGCAGGCCCAGCCCCTCTCCTGAGAGGAGAGGGGTTTATAGCCTAAAGAAATCAAGTGTATTGCTGAATTGAACATACATTCAAAATTGAACCTGTTAAAAAACATATACAATGGAAACCGGAAAAACACCAACTGAATTCAGTAACAACTTTATAGATAAATCTGCAAAAACCGGTAATGGTTTCAATTGCGGCAAGTTTTGCGTTATAGAAGCTGATGCTGTGATTGGCAATGATTGTACAATTGGTCATAACGTTGTTATTCACAGCGGAACAGTTATTGGGAACGGCGTAAGAATAGACGATAATACAGTCATAGGCAAACAGCCGCTTAGAGCAAAGCGAAGCATATTCAAATCTGATAAGAAATACGAGCCGGCAAAAATCGGCGATGAATGCCTCATTGGCGCGCAGGTTGTCATTTATACAGGATGCGAGATTGCAAATAATGTACTGATTGCAGATTCCGCTGCAGTAAGGGAAGATGTTAAAGTAGGGGAGTCCACCATAGTTGGCAGAAGCTGTACAATTGAGAACTTCACAACTATTGGCAGGAAATGCAAGCTTGAAACCAACTCGTATATTACGGCTTACTCTGAAATAGAAGATTACTGCTTCATTGCACCCGGAGTTGTTACAACAAACGATAACTACCTTGGCAGAACCGAAGAGCGCTTTAAGCATTTCAAAGGTGTTACGATCCGGAAAGGCGCGCGTGTTGGCGCCGGCGCAATAATACTGCCCGGACTTGAAATAGGCGAAGATGCCGTCATAGCAGCTGGAGCAGTTGTTACCAAGAACGTACCTGCCGGAAAGATCTATGCCGGAATGCCCGCTAAGGAACTCCGTGATGTGCCCGAAGAACAACTGCTTAAGAATCAAGGATGGGAATGATTTCAATGTATAATTAATAATTAATCCAGCAAGGCGGGATTTCGTCCGGCTACTGCCGGACTCAACAATTAACATATATGCCCTTTCTTGATCTTGACGAACTTTAACATTTTTTGAAAAGCCAGACGCTTGAATTCCAGTTTGTTGAGGCATTTTTTTGCATTCTGGACTTGGAATGTTTTGATTGTGCTGCAATTTCGTAATATTCTAGTTTGTAGAGAATTTTCCTGTGTCATTTGTCTTCCCCGACCCGCATCAAGTGCGGGATAAACTTCAGCAGGGATCCAGACATTAAACTTTTCCACTTCGTACTTTTTGACCTGTAAAGTAAATTTATTCTCCTTTTGTACGATTTGTTTTTTGTTCTTTTTGTCTTGACACAAAAAGAACCAAAAAAGTCAAGGCTTATGAAAATTACCTAAAATTATCTTCGCCTTACAGGAAAATAACTCGTTCCGACTTACGTCGGAACTCAGACAGATTTTCCTGTGCTGTATCTGCTCGATAATTTCTTTACGGCAATTTTCATAGGCCGTTTTTCATTTTATTGAAATGAAGTATTCGCATTCAGTACATGATGCTCTCCTTTTTCAAATTTGACGTAACAAAATTCGCGAAATTAGTGCAATTAGTGACTAAAAACTCTTTGCAGGCTGAAACGAACTGCTGGACAATCCAGCCATTCAGGCTGTTTTTTTTATTGTGCCGGACAGATTTTTTGTGATTGCGCTTTGTTTTCGTAATCAGTCCGGCACAAAGGACTGAGTCAGGCAATTGCCACGCACGATGAACGGCATTCAACGAGTGAAAATTCTCATTCATAAACCATTTTTTTGCGTTTGAGACGTGAGAATGCTGATTACACACCGGAATCGCAAAAATTCTCAACCGCAATATTTTTCTCATTCGATATTTTCCTCCATTCCATTATATTTGCGTTATGCATAATATGATAAGATAATATATGATATAGGCATATGCAAGTCAAAAGCGATGATTCCGAACCCCCGATTTGGATTTACGGGTATTGTGCTTTTTAGATTAATTACCATTCACTTCGTATGCAGAATCCAAATCCCCCCTTTTTAGAAGAAAGGGGGGAATAATTCCGACGAAGCGAAGCATGAGCATGCTCAACTTTTTGGACATTGATTTATGATATTTATCGCTGTTTGAAGTAATTTTCAATATTGTAACTGTAAAATCAACAAATTATCATTGACAAACGAAACTTATTGTATTAATTTTGAACAGTTACTTTACAAATGATAAGACATTAGGATCTTCTTCATTCTCTGGGACCCTTGTGTGCGATAATAATTTTGATACCGATAGCAGATTACAAACCCTAAAGACTTTGTAATATATGCTTAAAAATAAACAAATCCCGACAGCCCCCGAAATTCCAAATTTCCTGAAATTCTATTTTCAATTTCTATCTTTGCATGTATTGTGCTATAGCAATCTCGTAAAGTGTTATCCTAATGTCATAACTAATAGAAATAAACCGGTATATCCAAAATGAAAAAAATAGTTTACATCTTTATTGCGTTTCACATTTCACTTTTCTCATTTCAAGTAGACTCCCAAAATCCGACCCAAGAGTGGGTGGCAAGATACCCCGGACCGTATAATGATCTTGATGGTCCGTTTCTGGCAGTTGATAAACTCGGCAATAGCTATGTTGCCGGAACACATGTAGTAAATGACAGTATTAATATCCTTTGTGTTAAATACAATACATCAGGCGCACAAGTGTGGGCAACTTTGTATAAATATCCAGGTGAAGGATATTTTGCCCCTTCAGGGCTTGCGCTGGATACATTTGGAAATGCATACGTTACTTCTTTGTATGGTCAAGGTACATCATACCCGCTTAACACTCTTTTAGTTAAGTTTAACAGCCTGAACGGCAGCACGGTATGGGCAAAAAAATATGTTGGACACTATGGAACAAGTTACCCATTTGATATAAAAATAGACAGATTGAATAATATATATGTTTCCGGTTACTCTGATACTTCTCATTTATTGATAAAGTACAATATAAACGGTGATTCTGTTTGGGTGAGAAAATATCAACAGCCTCCTAACCGCGATATTGCATTTGCGTGCGCCATAGATGATTCAATGAATATAATAATTGCCGGTGTACGCAGGACTTGTGTATCCTTTCCGCCGCCGGGCGGATGCTTTGATTCATTGATGGCGGCTAAGTATAGCGCTAACGGTGTATTAAGGTGGATTAAAATATACAAGTATAATACTTCGGATGCCAGCGGAAGAAAAATTGCAGTTGACCAGTTAGGAAGTATTTACATAGGCGGTGTAACAGGAATTTCCGGTTTCGGAGTTTACCTTACTCTGAAATATGACAGGAACGGCAATCAGCAGTGGGCAAAAATTTATGATGCACCTGGAAGTGGGGATAATGGTTTGAAAGGTATTGAATTCGATAAAATCAATAATGCCTTATTTGTGACTGGAGGCGCAGTTACAAATGGAATTCAAATGGCAACAACAATTAAGTATAATCCTTCGACTGGTGACTCTGTTTGGGTAAGAAGAGATACGGGGCCCTATACGCATGGTGATGCCCGTGATGTAAAGATGGATACATCAGGGAATATTTACTTAGCAGGGGTTAGTAGTAATCCTGGTTCTGGTGCACCTGTGGATATTTTGACGTTAAGATATTCACCGCAGGGTGTTCCCATTTGGATTGTTACATATAATGGGTCTTTCAACGGTATAGATATAGGACGTTCTTTAGATTTGGATAATCTAAATAATGTCTATGTATTAGGCACAAGTCAAAATGGATTTCAATTGAGCGATTATGTATTGATTAAATATGTTCAATATACAGGTATCTCATCACATAATAATCAAATACCAACAGAATTTAAAATGGAACAAAATTATCCAAACCCATTTAATTCAACAACAATCATAAAATATCAATTACCAAAAACATCAGATATTGTCATGAAATTATATGATATGCTTGGCAGAGAAGTTGCAACTTTAATAAGTCATAAACTAAATGCAGGTGTATATGATTATAGATTTGATGCAACAGAATTAAGTTCCGGTATTTATATTTACAGACTTACAGCTGGTGGCAACATTATAGATACAAAAAAATTAATTATTGTAAAATAAAAATGAAAAATTGAAATAAAACAGGCAGGCACCCGGTTCCGGATCAATCGCTAAATTTTACGGATTGTTATGCCCTTTTTACAGGCATAAACCTGCGATGTCTGCCTTTTTATTTCATTTAATCTACTTGTCCACCTGCCTACAGAAAGTAGACCATCTGGCGGAAAATAAACATAAAATCAAATTGATGAAAGGAAATAAAAAATGTTGAAGCGAAACACTAAGTACACGACAGTAAATGTACAACTTCATTAAATTCATAAGTGTTAGATATTTCTTTTGCTAAGAGCCTTTT
>JAIOIK010000083.1 GCA_019912545.1 Ignavibacteria bacterium
ATTAGGGACATATGTATATGTTCTTTAAGGTTCTTTCTCAGGATAAAAGTTGTAAAGCAAGAGTTTGTGAAATTTCTACCTCACATGGCAATTTCCAGACTCCTATTTTTATGCCCGTAGGCACACAGGCAACTGTTAAAGCAATTGAACAGCGTGAACTTGAAGAAATAGGCGCAAAGATAATTCTTGGAAACACTTATCATTTGTACCTTAGACCCGGAATGGATGTAATAGGGCAGGCAGGAGGGCTTCATAAATTTATGAACTGGAACAAGCCAATTTTAACAGATAGCGGCGGGTTTCAGGTTTTTAGTTTATCAGCCTTAAGGAAAGTGACTGTTGATGGCGCTGAATTCAAATCACACTTAGACGGCAGCTCTCATTTATTCACACCCGAAAAAGTTGTGAATATTCAGAGAATTATCGGTTCAGATATTATGATGGTGCTTGATGAATGTCTTGAAAATCCTTCGGAGCATTCAAAAGTTAAAGAATCAGTCGAGCTGACTTCTAAATGGGCTAAGCGAAGCAGGGATGAGTTTATAAAGACTGAAAGCTTGTACGGACATCAGCAATTTCAGTTCGGTATTATTCAGGGTTCTACTTATAAAGACCTTCGCAGGATTTCTGCCGAATCACTTGCTGAAATTGATTTTGACGGGTATGCGATCGGAGGACTTGCAGTTGGTGAAGAAAATGAAATTATGTATGATATTACTGATTTCACAACTGAATATATGCCGAAGGATAAGCCAAGATATCTAATGGGTGTTGGGACTCCCGAAGATCTATTGAATTCAATAGAACGCGGAGTTGATATGTTTGATTGTGTTATGCCAACGCGCAATGCCAGGAACGGAACAATTTTCACTTCAAAAGGTAAACTCAGAATAAAGAACCTGGAGAATAAGTACAATTTTAATTCTCCTGATGAAGAAGTTAAAAGTTACACATCAGGGAATTTTTCAGTATCATACTTAAGGCATTTGTTTATGTCTGATGAAATGCTGGCGGCACAGCTTGCAACAATTCATAATTTAAGATTTTATCTTGATCTTGTTGAAAGGTCAAAAGCAGCGATTACAGAAAACAGGTTCATTGAGTTCAAAAAAGAGTTTTTAGAAAAGTATAATCAAACTAATATGATTAATTAAAGCACAAAGAGTGCTTTTAATAACAGAATAAGGAAGGTATAATTAATTGACATATTTATTTTTTATATTACAGCAGGGCGGAGACGGAATTACAAGCATGATAAGCTCGTTACTCCCGTTTTTGCTTATCATAGTAGTATTTTATTTTTTGATCCTCAGGCCGCAGCAGAAACGCCAGAAGGAAAGAGCAAAGCTTCTTGAAGGCGTAAAAAAAGGGGATAAGATCATCACTTCAGGCGGAATACACGGTACGGTGGAAGGACTCGAAAACTCAGCAGTTCTTGTAAAGATAGCCGATAATGTAAAGGTCAAAATGGATAAGGCTGCAATAGCAACTATTGTTGGCCTGACCGATCAATCAGTAAAGAAAAACTAAGAATCACAGCCTGTATCCAAAAATGTACAGGATGAATCAAGTGGCGAATCAATTCCGCCACATTTTATTTTATGAAACCCAGGAAGACTGAAAATAAATTCAATTCAATAGAATCCGCTATTGCCGATTTTAAAAAAGGCAAATGCGTAATTGTAGTAGATGATGAGGACCGCGAAAATGAGGGTGATTTTATTACAGCGGCTGCCAATGTTACCCCCGAAATAATCAATTTCATGTCCAAATTCGGCCGCGGACTGATTTGTGCACCGATAACTGAAGAGCGTTGCGACGAACTGAAACTCAACCTGATGGTGGAAAACAATACGGTGCTCCACCAGACACCTTTTACCGTTTCGGTCGACCTGATTGGCCAGGGATGCACTACGGGTATCTCTGCACACGACCGGGCAAAAACGGTACAGGCATTGATAGACCCCGCCACTAAGCCGGAAGACCTGGGCCGCCCGGGACATATATTCCCGCTTAGGGCGAAAAGTGCAGGTGTTTTAAGAAGGGCCGGCCATACAGAGGCCACCGTTGACCTTGCCAGGTTGGCCGGTTTTGAGCCGGCTGGCGTATTGGTAGAGATAATGAATGACGACGGCACCATGGCCAGGCTGCCCCAGTTGAAGGAGATAGCCAAAAAATTTGACCTCAAGATCATCTCGATAAAAGACCTGATAGAATACCGCCTGCAAAACGAGAGCCTTATTGAAGAAGAAGTAAGGGTCCAGATGCCTACCAAGCATGGAAATTTTGAGCTGGTAGCATTCAGGCAAAGAAGCACCGGGGAGCATCACCTGGCCCTGAAAAAGGGTGAGTGGAAAAAAGACGAACCGGTGTTGGTACGCGTGCACAGTTCCTGTTTTACCGGCGATATACTCCATTCGCTACGTTGCGACTGCGGCGACCAGTTGCAGAAAGCTATGGAAATGGTGGAACGCGAGGGCAAGGGCCTGGTGCTGTATATGAACCAGGAGGGCCGGGGGATAGGCCTGATGAATAAACTGAAAGCCTATAAGCTGCAGGAAGAAGGTAAGGATACTGTTGAGGCCAACCTGGCATTGGGCTTTAAAAACGACCAACGCGACTACGGCGTGGGTGCGCAAATACTGAGGCACCTCGGCGTGAGTAAGATCAGGCTGATGACGAACAACCCCCGCAAAAGGGCCGGACTATCAGGTTATGGGCTACAGATAGTAGAAAATGTACCTATCGAAATACGACCGAACCCGTATAATGAGTTTTATTTGCAGACCAAACGTGATAAATTGGGTCACGAAATACTGAAATAGAAGCTGCTCATAAAGCCGTTTGAATATTGAAAATCCTTTTTTTAGCCAACAGGACGCCATATCCGCCATATCGCGGCGATAAGCTGAAGATATATAACCTGGCCAAACGGTTGCAGGGTCGGCACGAATTGCACCTGGTAACATTCGCCCAGTCGCAGGAGGATTTTTCTTACAAAGAAGAGTTGGAAAAGGTATTCACCTCCGTTCATTTCATTTACCTGCCCAAATGGCAATCTGCACTCAATTGCCTGGCTGCTCTATGGTCGACTACACCATTGCAGGTGTTATACTTTCGTTCCGCCGCTATGCGAAAGAAACTGGCCGAGTTGTTGCAACACGAAAAGTTTGACGCGATACATGTACAGCACCTGCGCATGTCGCCATACCTGGCTCACTACAAGCAGGTTCCACGCATACTGGACATGCCCGATGCGTTTTCTATGTATTGGCAGCGCCGGAGAGATGCGGCAAAAAGTCCGTTGGTTAAGCTCTTCAATGGCATCGAGCACAGGAGACTGTTACAGTATGAGACAGTAATGAAGGAATACGACCTGTCCCTGGTCTGTTCAGAGGAAGATAAAGAGTACCTGGTGAAGCGACATGGTATTACTAATATTCAGTTACTCCCCAACGGGGTGGACCTCGATACTTTTTCAGCTCGAGACCATGATTACAGCCATAACCAAACTTTGCTTTTTACCGGGAATATGGACTATGCGCCCAATGTAGATGCGGTCCAGTATTTTGTTCAGGATATTTTTCCGTTGATACTAAGAAAATACCCGTCTACACAATTTATAATCGCTGGCCAGAGACCTGTGAAAAAAGTGCGCCGACTGGCATCAGAAAATGTAAAAGTAACCGGTTTTATCCCCGACTTGTCAGAAGCGTATAACCGTGCCAGTGTTGTGGTCGCGCCATTAAGATTTGGCGCAGGTACTCAAAACAAAGTATTGGAAGCTATGGCGATGGGTGTACCTGTGGTTTGTTCCAATATTGGCTTCAAAGGCCTTGGGATACAAAGCGGGCAGGGCGCTATTATGCAGACAGCCCCGGCTGCTTTTGCAGTGTCGGTAACAGAGTTGCTTGCTGATGTACGGAAACGACGCGAGATGGGCGCGAAGGGAATGGAGGTTATCCGGCAAAATTTTGGCTGGGATACCATTGCCCAAACGCTGGAACGGTACTTTTCAGGTATTCGTCGCAACTAATTGGTGCCGCCCGAAGCACTGTCTGATAATATCCGTTCCGCTTCCCTGCGTTTTTCCTCTTTGGTCCGGCCGAACAGGTCGCGGAAGCTATCGAATGATTTGCGGTAAGACAGTCCTAAGCCGCCCCTGGTTATATTCTGGTCCGCCAGCACATCGTAGCTGCTCGTCCTGAAGATATTGCCGCGGAAATTACTACCTTCTTTTATCAGGTACTGCAGGCGGAAGTCACCCACCGGGTTGAAATTGCTGG
>JAIOIK010000084.1 GCA_019912545.1 Ignavibacteria bacterium
AAAAGAACTTGACCTTTAAAACTAATTTTGTTTATTTTAGTACTCATTTGTAAGCCTCCTTTTGTTATCGTTTGATTAATTTGTATTAACAAATTTACGAAACATTTGCGAGGCTTGCTTATTTAACATACTATCTTCGGACCGTCCTGATTGTCATCGGGCACCCCTGCCTGCGCCGAGTCTCCCGCCTGTCCGGGCAGATCGGCAGGCAGGCCTCTCGAGAGGGGAATAAAAAAGTGAGCAATCAGGCTATGGTGTTATCCTATGCTTCAGCATTTTGTTTTCGCGGTAAAGCTCCTGCAAAGATTCGCCGAAGAGCTTGAGGAAGCGCAGAAGAATTTTGTTGCCAAGTTTTGGGTTTATCTTAACAAGTTCTTCAAAATCTGGCTTTGCAAACACAATAAGACGGCTTACCTCTGCAGCGACACAGGTTAAACTATGCCTTAATTCAGAAAACAGGTGAATTTCCGAAAAACACTCTCCCGCGGTTAGCTCACGCATTGTTTTAATGCTTCCATCTAGCTCAGAGACCATCCTGATGCTTCCGGTTTCTATTATATAGAAACAAAGCCCGATAGTTCCATCTTCAAAGACTTTTTCGCCTTCGGAATAATCCCTTATATGCGCAATGGTAAGCAATGCTTTGAGCTCGCCGGAGCTTATGCCTGAAAATACAGGGCACTCCGTAACGCGCTTCTTTAGTAAATCACCTTCTGTTGAACTTTTCCTGAACATATTAAGTATTAATTTTAAAAACTGTTTAAATGTGCTGCTGAATATGTGCCTCCGCCAGTGGGCCCGCCTTCCGTCTGAGCCGGACAGGTCAGCTCCGAAGTAGCTCCTTTGGAACAGGCAGGCGGACAAGTCGACTTCCGTTCCCCAAAGGGGTCATGGACAGCACGGCAAAAGGTAAATTTTCTAAAAAGAATCTATTATTGCTCTAAGCCCGCATGTATCACACTTCTTTATCCAGGCGGATCCTGAAAGTAGTGCCCTTGCCGGGTTCGGAATCCTTTACCAATAGCTTGCCTTTGTGATAAGTTTCGATAATTCGTTTGGAGAGGCTTAGCCCGAGTCCCCATCCTCTTTGTTTAGTGCTGTAGCCCGGGCGGAAAATGTCTTTCTTGAACCGAAGATCGATCCCTTTGCCGGTATCCGTTACATCAATAAAAATATGAGTGCCCTTTTCTTCTATATCAAATGTAATGCTGCCGGCTGAGTTTTCTATTGCGTCAAGCGCGTTTTTGGTTAAGTTCTCTATTACCCATTCGAACAGGTCAGGGTTTACAAGTGCAACTGCATCGGTTGAGCCCTTGATTACAAGACCGACCTTTTTCTTTGTGCTGCCCTCAAATGTTCCTGTATTGATAGTTGGTATTCTTATCTTAAAATATGAAACGACTTTTTGGATAATTTCATGCACATTGCCGGGCTTCAGATCGGGGCGAGAGCCAATTTTTGAAAAGCGGTTCGCTATTTTGCTCAGGCGGTCAATATCGTTTGACATTTCGTTTGCCAAAGAGCTGACCTTATCGGAATTCCGTGCATTAACTTTGATAAGCTCGTTCCATCCCATCAGACTGGATAGCGGCGTACCTAGCTGATGCGCCGTTTCTTTTGAAAGACCTACCCAGATATTACTTTGCTCTGTGCGCTTAATGTAGTTAAAGCCAAAGTAACCCAGAAAAATAAATATGCCGGCAACCATGAACTGTATAATCGGCAATTGCTTTAAGCGTGTTACAAGCTTACTTTGTCCGTAATGAACGTAGCTTAAAGTCAGGGAGTCCTGGTAAGATACTTTAATAGGCTGGTTCACTTCATCCATTTCTATTATCATCTCGCGGATGAGCAGGTCTCTTTTATCCTTAGGTATGGTGGAATCGATCTCAAGGTTTTTTGTAAAAGTGGGTGATTTGCTCGCGGCATCTGTAACAACTATGGGGAAATTGATTGAGTTGGAGTTAACTACATTATTAAAAATAAAATTATACTCCCCAGACTCGCTATCGCCATTTGCGATAAACTCAATTGACTTAGCGTAGAGGTTTGCAATATCGCGCTCGCGCTCAAGTATATCGCTTACAAGCACCTGAGTATAGATAAGCGTGGCGATGATAATTACCACACCGGTGACAAGAAGCGCAATTTTTATGTTAGCCGAGCCGTAGCTTTTCATATATTTTAAAGAAAAATAACTGATAGGGTTAATAATAAAAATATAAAATTCCTGCCTAAAAAGTGTTTAAAATATAAGTAAATGTTGGAATATTGATGATTTAAAAACAGGCGTTAATATTAATTATTATCAATAATCTTTTCAGCGGCAATTTTGCCCGAAAGGATGACCAGCGGAATACCACCGCCCGGATGGGCGGAGCCGCCTGTGAAGTACAATCCACGGTATTGCTTGGATGCATTTGCCTGCCTTAAAAATGCTGCGTTACTGCTGTTTGATGAAATTCCGTATATGCTGCCGCCAAAGCTTCCGGTTTGAGTTTCTATATCCTGCGGTGTCATTATTTTTTCGCATTCAATTTTTCCCGATATATCATACCCGGTGAAAGATTTTATCCTGTTAAGGATTGTTTGTTTGATGTAATCTGCACCCCCACTGCGCGCACCCTTGGTGGGCTTGCTCCCCTTTTCAGGGGAAGCTGTATGTGTATTCGGAGCGTTTATCATTACAAACCAGTTCTCTTTTCCGGCAGGAGCATCATTTGGAGAAAATTTTGATGATATGTAAATATAAACAGTCGGGTCTTCCGGAAATATTTTTTTATCGAATAACTCGGAAAACTCTTTTTCGTAATCTTTTGAAAATAATATATTATGAGTATCAAGTTTTTCTGAATTGATATTCACTCCCCAGTAAAACACCAGAGCAGATGATGAAGGTTCAAGCTTAAGGTATCGTTTAGCAGCTGATGAAGTATTATCATTTAGCAAATCACCATAGGTTTGGAAAACATCTGCATTGGATATTACAATGTCCGAAGGGATTTCTTTTCCGGCAGCAATAATTCCCTTAACCTTTTTGCCGTTTATAATAATTTTTTCAATCGGGCAATTGAACTCAAACTTCACCCCTTTTTTTATGGCAAGGGCATACATTGCTTTGGTAAGCGAGTGCATTCCGCCCGATAAATAATAACCGCCAAGAGAACACTCAACATGTGAAATGATATTAAGTGTTGCCGGGCATTTGTACGGGTTACTGCCGTTATATGTAGCATAGCGGTTAAACAGCTGGATGAGCTTTTCATCTTTAAAAAATGAACGGTTGGCTTCGTTCAATGTTCTGAATGAATCAATTTTAGGCAGCTTAAATAATGTTTTAAAGGCTTTCAGGTTAGTGTAGGTTTTTGCGCTGTAAAGATCGCTGAAAAGAAATATATCTGAGGTAAGGTTATAAATTGTTTTGCAGTACTCCAGGAATTTTTTTAATGTACCGGGTGATTCGATTGTTTTGGCTGCAATTTCATTTTCAAATTTGATTAAATCGCTGTAAGCATTCAGCATGGTTCCATCGAAAAAAAAATACCTGCAAAGGTTTTTTAGCTTATTGAATTCAAGATAATCCGATGCATTTTCATTAACAGAGCTGAACAATTCTTCGATAACAAACGGCATTGTCAGGAGCGACGGACCTGTATCGAACCTGAAACCATCAATATTCACTGAACCGGCTTTGCCGCCGGGGTATGAGTTTTTTTCATAAACGGTTACGTTGTAACCGTTGTGAGCAAGGCGGATGGCAGCGGAAAGCCCGCCGAGACCGGAACCGATAATTGAAATGGATTTCATTGAAAACGGGATATTATCTAATTGCACTGATCAGCGCATCAGCATTGAGACAGTCAATGCACTCCCAAAAGAATATCACATATCAAAATTCATGTTGGGATACAAAGAACGCAGGCGTTCGTGATGTTTTGAATCGGGCAGTTTACTGAACCGTTTACGCTCTGAACGATTAAGCAGGTATAAACCTGTCAGCTTCAGTTTTTCGGCGGTGCTTACAAACCTTCTGGCTGAATAAACATCATAACCATAAGCTTCAATTTCGTTTAGTATCCTGGAATAAATTTTATACATTAAAACAACAGTAGTGCGAGAGCCGTCATTGGTTAAATAGGGGAATCCGTTTGTTGATAGTTCATAGTAAGCCCTTGCTCTGTCAATATTAAAGCGCATCATCATTGCAAAGTTTTCATTCATTTTGCCCCCGGCAATATCTGCCTCGGTGTATTCAAAACAATTAAGCTCATCTGAAGGCAGGTAAATTCTTCCCATGCTGTAATCTTCTTTAATATCACGCAAAATGTTTGTAAGCTGCATAGCCTTGCCAAGATATACGGCATAAGGCAGCGCAGCTTTATGCGTATAACCGAAAATTTCTGTCATAATCAATCCCACAACCGAAGCAACTTTATAACAGTAATTTTCAAGCTCGGCAAATGTATTGTAACGCTTATGTTCTGTATCCATGCATACGCCTTCAATAAGGTCATCAAAATATTTCCGGGGTATGTTATATCTTAACACAGTTTTTGCAAATGCAGAATCTGCGGCAAGTTTATATTTGTCAGAAAACTCCGAATAAACTTCTTCAAGAAAATTCATTACCGGTATAAACCTGCTTCGTATATTTAATGAGTGGTCATTAAAGCTGCCGTCAACAATATTATCGGCATAACGGCAGAAAGTATAAATAGCATAAGCGGCAGCGCGTTTTTCCTTTGGGAGCAGAAAAGAAGAGAAGTAAAAACTTTTCGCAAACGTGCGTGTATATTCCCTGCACTCTTCAAAAGTGCATTTCATCGGCGTTACGGAATCAACAGGAAGCAGTATATCCTTCATTATTATTTTAGTTTATCAGTTTTTCAACAATTTTTGCAGATGAGAGTACGCCCGGCAAGCCGGCTCCCGGGTGCGTTCCCGCACCGGTGAAATACAGGTTCTCGAAATCTTCAGACCTGTTATGCGGGCGGAACCATGCCGATTGTGTTAATACAGGCTCAACTGAAAATGCTGAGCCGAGATAGCTGTTCAAGTTATTCTGAAAGTGCAGAGGATCAATGTGATGCTCTGCGATAATATTCTCCTCAATTCCGGGAAGGTAGCTTTCTCCAAGGAATTGCATGATCCTATCCCTGTACGGTTTTGCTTCCTCAAGCCAGTTGATACCCGAACCTAAATGCGGAACCGGTGAAAGAACGTAGAATCCTTCGCATCCCTCAGGCGCCACAGAGGGATCTGTCAGGGTTGGCATATGCAAATATAATGAAAAATCTTCAGCTAAAACCTTACGCTTAAAAATATCATTTAACAGCTCTTTATACCTTGGCCCCAGAATTATGTTGTGATGGGCTATACTGCCATCACTATATCTCTTTTTTGAACCGAAATAGATCACAAATAAGGACATGCTGTATCGCATTCTTTCAATTTTCCGGTCGGTAAACTTCGTGCGGTGCTCACTTGCTATCATGCTGCGGTATGTAAAAGCAACATCTGCATTGGATACAACTGAATCCGTCGGGATAAAAGTATTGTCATCAAGCGTAATTCCTGTGACTTTTCGGTTTTTTATGTTTATTTCTTTCACCCTGGTGTTATAATGGATCTTTCCGCCAAGCTCAAGGAAGAACTTCACGAGCCCGTTTACAACTGTTCCGGTTCCGCCAATTGCGTAATGTATTCCCCACTCTCGCTCAAGGTAATGAATCAGCGCATAAATTGAAGTTGTATCAAACGGGTTTCCGCCAACAAGAAGCGGATGAAATGAAAAACACTGGCGCAAAAAATCATTTTTGATAAATGATGATGCATACTGATACACCGTTTTATGTGATTTAAGCTTAATCATATCTGGCACAATCTTCATCATATCGCCGAATGTGTTGAACGGCTTATCAGCCAGCTCGACAAATCCTTTCTGAAAAATTGCCTTTGTGGTTTCGATAAAATCAAGATATCCCTGCTTATCTTCCGGACTGAAACGCTCAATCTGGCTTAACGTAAAGTTAGTATCAGAGTTGTAATCAAAATATTCTTTTTTGTGATTGAATATTCTGTAGAACGGATCAAGCGGCTTTAGAGTGAAATAATCCTCCTTCTTTTTGCCGGCGAGGGCAAAAAGTTCATCAAATAAAAACGGGGCTGTAATAACAGTTGGACCGCCATCGAACTTAAATCCGTTTACTTCGTAAACATACGCCCTGCCGCCGGGCTTATCAAGCTTTTCAAATATTTCAACATCATAACCTTTGGCGGCAAGCCTGATTGCAGAGCCAAGTCCGCCGAAACCTGAACCGATAACAATAATTTTTTTCTTCAAATCAATAATACATATCCTGTCACACAGTTGGCGTGACACTCCCCTTAAGAGGGGAATTTATTTTTAAATCTACGGGTGAAATATTCCCAGATGGAAATATTCATTGTTAATAAAGCGAAACCATATAAAAAATCTTCTATGGGAATTGTAAATAAACGGATACCGAGATGAAAACTTTTGCCATAAAGAACTATCGGGCGGTAAGTTAAATACCCGTTCACCATAAATATAAGAACAAACATTACGCCCCAAAAAATCCAGAATTTTATATTTTTTAATAATTTTGTTCTTAACAAAAAATCTGTTAAAATTGCAAGAAAAACAGCAAAAACCGCCAAAATTGTGTATTCTTTCATTTGCTGCTCCTTGTAAAATATTTAACACTTTCCCATGTAAATAATCCGCAAAATGGAATAATCAAAAAGAATAATATTTCTTCAATTGGCAAACCCAGAATTTTAAAACCAACTGTGTATAAAGGATTAAAGCTCCAATGACCCCTTAATGTAACAATTACATCCCAAATAAAAAAAATAGTAAAGGGGATAAGTAATGCGGCAATTAACCTTACGGGATATTTATAAAAATCCATTTTTTTGCTGAAGCTTAAAATAAACGGCGCAGCAAAACTTACCGCAAGAACTATAAAATATTCAATCTTCATTTTATAAAATCACATGCTTTCTGCTGTTATAATGTTTCATAAGTAAAGCCGGAATTACAAATATCATTATTCCCAGAAATGTAATAACAAAATATCCGTTTGCAAGATTAACAACAGAGAAGTTCAGAAGGTTTGTAATTATTATAAGCAGGGGAATTTTATAATAAAACGAAGAGTAAGATTGCATGTCATTCCATTTGATAAGCCGGGAAAGAACCAATGAAAATAAAATACCTGTTACAAGCCACGCTGCAAAGTTCTGAACCGGGATTTCAGAATTATCCCAAATCCAGAAATTATTTACAAACGAAGCAAACGGCTCAAGAAGTATATCGGTTGCAAGGATAAATACGGAGGCAATGCTTACAGCAGAAATTTCAGAAAAACCTTTAAGCAGAACCCTGGCAGTAAGAAGCGAAGAAGCAGTAACCGTAAACCATGCAAACATAATTGCAAGAGGCACGCCGCCTATAAGAGGAGAAAGTACGTGAGTGTATGCATAATTACCGAACGGAAATCCGGAAATCACTCCACAGTATTCAATAAACCATGAACCCATAAAAATTACCACAGTTGTAATTACCACTGATAATAAGTCAGCAAGCTTTGTAAGTATTATAAACAGTATTACTGTTTGCAGTCCAAGAAAAATTGTTGTTGTCCACAAATATGGTTTCCCGGCATCGGTGAACATAATTAAAAATCCCACAGGAAACATAATCAGCAGCAGACCTGTGAGCATTTTTAATAACAGCCCTGATTTTTTATCAATATCCGAAACGCCTGATTCTTTTGGTTCCGGTGAGATTTTATTTTCCGGAAGTTCTGCTTGCAATGTACATATCTTTTGAAGCTTTGGAAATGAAAGTTTCAAGGTCAGACTCAAGCTTATCTTTCATCTGTTCGCTCAGGAATTTTTCACCCAGTACACCGGCTAAAAAATGTATATCGCTTGCCTTTTCGCGAGTCATGGATATCTTGAAAACAAATGAAATTTTGGTTTTATTTTCCTTAATCCGGGATAATACACCCATGCAATACAGGTAATCTTTTATTTTATCTTTCGACTCAAGCAGCAGGGAATCGCCTGTGCTTTTATCTTCAAGCATAAAAGTTAAGTTATAGGGTGTTGCCAGGGGGGCTTCAACTCTGTAAAGCCATTCGCTTTCTGTATCGGTTAATTTTATTACGCTTACAATGTTAGGGAAAAATTTAGGATAGATCTGAAGATCTTTGATGTAATTCAGAACAAAATCCTTATCAAGCATTATAGATGTATTGCGTTCAACTTCTGCAGACATTGTAAAAGAAACTGTTTCTGCTTTTGCTGAATAAATGCACGTAATAAGCGATGCGGTAATTATTAAAAATTTTATCATTTAAAATAGATTTATACTTTTTTGTTAACAGGATTGTAAACACGCCCCTTCCATTTTGCACCGGCGCCGGAGGAGATCCATCTCCACGAATTGATTGCAATGACCGGAACGGAAATAGCGCCAAGCGGATGCAGAACTGTGGATACTATTCCAAGCTTAAACCGTGCCGATATTATGGTGCGGGTGAAGTAAAGAATCAGCACCTGTAAACCTGTTAAAATCAACAGGTAATTGAAGCCGGATTGCAAAGATAGCTCAATAAAAAACAACAAAAAAGGAAGAAAAAACAGCAAAAAATAGAGGGAATTGACCATAAACAGAGAAAGTGAGGAAAATTGAAATCCAGCAAAAATGTTCTTTGAAAAGCCGTCCCAAATCTCTTTAAAATTACGGTACATTCTTACACTTAACATATCCTGGCCGTCTGCGGCGATAAGCTGTAAACCCATTTCTTTGATCTTTCTGCCAAGCCACACATCTTCAACTATTGCGTTTTTTACTTTGGCATGGCAGCCGATCAACTCATAAGCAGATCTTTTGAACATCATAAACGGACCAATTCCAATAGAAAATTTTGCATATCCTTTTTTATCAACAAAGTAAAAAGGCAGAAGCATCATAACGGTAAACCACAGCATTGGCATTATGATTTTTTCTGCTAATGTGATCATCTGCATTTTGGGAAAAAGGGTCAGCATATCTGCCTTTCTGTTAAGGGCAATGGTGAGGGAATCCCTGAGTGAATTTGGATTATGAACAGTATCGGCATCTGTGAAAAGAATATATTCCCCCTTTGATGCATTAAATAACTGATTGCATGCAAAACATTTTCCTGTCCAGCCGGGTTCTAATGGAAGTCCGTTTATTACTTTGAGCTGAGGATTTGTTCGTTTAATCTCCGATATGATTTCCGGGGTTTTGTCATCTGAGCTATCATTGAGTACAATGACTTCATAGTTGGGATAATCCTGCTTAAGCAGTGAGGATAGAATGGCGCGAATATTATGCTCTTCATTTCTTGCAGGGACAAGAACGGAAATAAAAGGGAGAGCGGTATCGGGAATTGCAGGATAATTTCTTCGGCGCAGCAGATAGAGATTCCATATGCAGATGAGCATCAGGACAAAGAGTACGGCGGAAATTAATATATTATAATAAAGCAGGTGAAAGCCCCACCCTAACCCTCCCGATCCCGC
>JAIOIK010000085.1 GCA_019912545.1 Ignavibacteria bacterium
TTTTATACACCGATACCAGAAATTCGTTATCTTGGTTACTCATAGCTCACTCTTATATTTTATGATTTAAAATACATTTCAAATCTTACTGCTCAGCTTGAAAATCTGCCTGTCTTATCAAAACTGCTTACACTATTTGTATTGTTACTTCTTTTCTGAGTCTTCTTCGTCTGTTTCGCCCTCTTTATAACCGTATCCGCTGCTGCCTTCTGTGACTTCAACATCTTTGAGCAGCTCCCTTGCAAATTCTTCATTTTCAGGCATGACCTGGAAATCAACCGGGAATGCATTGATAGGATCGATACCCTGAAAATTATCTCCTTTTGCCAGGTATTCAATGCCGGCTTCGTCAAGCATTGATTTTACCAAAGCAATGATTGCATTATTTGCTGAAGTATAAACAGTAACCAGGCTTACATTGTCATCTGGATTCTCTTCAATTTCTTCTTCCTCTTCTTCTTCTATGTTTTCGTCGATTTCATCATTCATAATAACACCCCGTTTGTTTTAGTTATTAGGCTTTGTATCCCTTAATTCTTAATGCTAATATAATTGTAAAAATTCCGCTGGCGATTGCAAACGCTCCGAATAACATGAGCATTACTCCGGCCCCCTGTATGAGGTTTCCGGCAAGAACAATTCCGAATGCAATTGATATTACACCGTTGAGTATCATGAACCACTCATTCTGTATGACCTTTCTTAATTTGATAGCACCGGCAATCTGTGTAATTCCCGAAAGTATTGCCCATGCAGCTATGAAGATCATAATTCCTCCCAGTGCAGTAACCGGGTTCAAGAGTACAACAATTCCCGCCCCCAAAAATATCAATCCTTCGATAATTCTGAGCATCCTGTTATCAACTTCTCCTAAAAATGCAAGAGTCAATATAAAAAAGCCGGATAATATCGCGAAAAAGGCAAAAAAAGTGATGAGTGAAAAGATTACAATGTATGGCGAGAGCAGTGCAAGCAGGCCGAAGATGACTGCAAGCAAACCTCTAACAGCTACAAGCCACCAGCTTTTCTGTAATTGTTCTATCATGGTTTTTTCCTATTAGTTTTGCGCTAACTTTAGTTTAGCGGTGTGAATTCAGAAAATGGATGTTTAGATTCATCAAGATTAGAAAGTGATTCATATTCACAAACTGCTTCAAACTCTTTCCACATTTCATGCACTCGCGGAGTCTCGTGTGCTTTTTTTATGGCATCGGGAGAGGTCCATTCAAATACTTCAACAATTGTGCCGTTTGCAGACCTCATAATTTGAACCGGCCTCTCTGTGGCAAGGCCCAGCTCTCTGAGTATTGGAACATGAGACTTAACCACTTCCAAAAGCTCAGCATCTTTACCTGCTTTAGGTTTGTAAGAAGAAATTACGATTATTCCCATAATTTTGATGACTACCTGAATAAAATTGAGCTATCACCGTAACTTAAGAAACGAAAACCATTATTTAAAGCATAATCATAGACCACTTTCCAGTCACTACCCATAAAAGCAGCAACCAGAAGCAATAATGTGCTTCCCGGCTGATGGAAATTTGTGATCAAACCGCCAAATATCTTAAAATCATAACCGGGTACGATAATAATTGAGGTGCGCCCGAGTATAAGATCAAGACTGTTCATATCCATGTAATTTAACACAGCAGATAATGCATCCGAAGCAGGTAATTCACTATGAAACTCATACGGCTCCCATTGCGGAATAAACACATCGCTTCCGGAATGATGCCTGTTCTGATTAAGCTGAATACCAAACCAATACAACGATTCAACTGTACGCATTGTTGTTGTACCGATTGAGATAATTTTGCTTTCTCTTTTTAATGCCTGAATAATTTTTTCAATTGTATCTTTCCCTACGGAAAAAGATTCAGAATGCATTTGGTGTTCGGCGATAATCTCCGATTTCACCGGTTTGAAAGTACCAGCACCAACATGTAGAGTGATGTAAGTTGAATCGATATTCTTTTGCTTTAATGAATCTAATACATTATCTGTGAAATGCAGTCCCGCAGTAGG
>JAIOIK010000010.1 GCA_019912545.1 Ignavibacteria bacterium
GAGTGGAAGTCTAAAAATTTAGTTAGGCGATAATTAATTCTTTATATGGATATTACTCTTTTTAATACATTAGGCAGGGAAAAACAAATATTTAAACCCATCACGCAGGGTAAGGCTGGCGTATATACCTGCGGGCCGACGGTTTATGATTACCAGCACATCGGCAACTTCCGCACATTCATGTTCGAGGATTTTCTAAAACGCGTTTTGATGTACAACGGGTATGATGTAAAGCATATTATGAACATCACCGACGTTGGGCATTTGGTCAGCGACGGCGATGAAGGCGAAGATAAAATGGAAAAAGGCTCCGAGAGAACAGGCAAAACTGTTTGGGAGATAGCCGAATACTACACAAAAGTTTTTATGGATGACGCGAAACTGCTGAATATTCTTCCGCCCGAAAAATATACTAAAGCTACGGAGTATATTAAAGAGCAGGTTGATATGATAAAATGCCTGGAAGAAAAGGGCTTTATATACGTAACCAGCGATGGCGTTTATTTTGATACATCAAAGCTGAGCGATTACGGCAAGCTTGCGCGGCTTGATATCGAAGGGCTTGAAGAAGGCTCACGGATCGGATTTAATGAAGAAAAGAAGAACAAAACCGATTTTGCGGTCTGGAAGTTTTCACCCAAAGACGGCAGGCGGCAGATGGAGTGGGACTCGCCCTGGGGCAAAGGATTCCCCGGCTGGCATCTGGAATGCTCTGCAATGAGCAAGGCGACACTTGGCGTAACGTTTGACATTCACTGCGGCGGAATTGACCACGTGCCGGTTCACCATACAAACGAAATTGCGCAGAGTGAAGCATGCAACGGCGCGGAGTCTGCTCATTACTGGATGCACGGCGCATTCCTTGAAGAGGAAACGGGCAAGATGAGCAAATCAAAGGGCGAATTTTTGCGCGTGCAGACGCTTATTGATAAGGGTTACTCCCCTTTGGATTACCGCTATATGTGCCTTGGCACGCATTACCGAAAGCGTTTACTGTTTAGCTGGGATGTGCTGGATTCCGCTAAAACTGCACGGGTTAGGTTAAAGAATCGTATAAAAGCTTTGAAAGAGAACGCCGCGAATTTCACGAATATTACAAATGACTCGAATTCGGTTAATAAATTTAAAGATAAATTTCTGGCATCCATAAATGATGACCTGAATATGCCCGAGGCACTGGCCGTGGTTTGGGATACGCTTAAAGATGAAAGTATCTCTCCGGCTGCTAAGCTTGAGATGATTAGTGAGTTTGACAGGGTGCTTGGGCTTGATCTTGAAAAAGCAGAAGCGGAGATAAAACAGGATGTACCGGCAGAAGTAATAGCACTTGTTAATGAGCGCATAGCAGCGAAGAAAGCGAGGGACTTCAAGCTTGCCGACGAACTGAGGGATAAAGTGAAATCATTAGGCTTTGAGATAGTTGATGTAAAGGGCGGAGTGAAACTCAAATCAATTAAGAATTAGGAATTATGAATTACGAATTTATAGTTAATTAAAGTCAATCATTAATCAAAAAAACAACTATGCGTAAATTGATCGTACAAATTTTCATTCTTGCTTCGATGCTCGTTTCAGCAAACACATTTTCACAGCGGGCAATTGATATTGAGGGGAGGTATTCGGTTGGCAAAACATATTGCACTGTGCAGTGGAGCGAAAGCAATAATTCGTTCAATGTATATTGGGATGACGGAACGGGATTCACGATAATCGTTTATTCAGACGAATACCCCAATGGCAATATTGTTTATACTGAGTATGATTCAAACGGCGAAATATTTTACGGAACGTTTACGTTTGAGGATACGGGATGTAATTCCGGAATATACGTACGCTCGGATGGAAAAAAATTCAAAGTCCGAAAAGCATAGCTTGCTTTAGAAGAGAAGGTCAAAGGCATGCGTTTGACCTACGGTTGATTAGAATTATGGGAGGTATTATGAAATCAGCGATATTGATATTATTAGCATTTGTTTTCGCTTGTACAGCACCTGTGTTTGCCACCGCGCAAACGGCTGGCGATTTGCAGGCCGATACATGCCGCAGCATGAAGAACGCCAGGAAGCTTAAGAATAAATCGGCGGTAATACTTGGCAAACTTCAAAAATACACGCCAATTAAAGCGGGCAAGGGGCAAGGGCGTATGTTCTGGCAATGGGAAGTTTCGCTTCAGGGCGGCGGGCGGATACCCGTTGTATCAAAAGATAAATCAGACGGCGAATCAATTGTTTTTGATGAATACGAAAATCTTGATGTAGTAATTTACGGTTCGATATTTTACGGAATAGTTATCGGCGATAGCGATCCAAATCACCAAAGCGCAACCGGCTACAGGATCGATGCTGATGGCATCAGGCTTGCCGAGGAATCTGATCGCAAGACCGCTTTGGATACGTGCTGGATTTACCTTGATATCCAGGAACATCTGAACGTCGAGGCAATTGTAGCGGGCAAGTTAATTGAATATAAACCGCCGCATGATGGCAGCAAGCTTGGTGATGAAAAAATATGGGACTATGAGCTGCAGATACAGGACGGGTTTACAATCCCCCTGCAGAAAACAAGCGAAAACCTTGAACTGGCAGCATTTATTGATAAAGATATCTTTCTGAAAGCATTCATAAAATACGGGATAATTTTCGGTGACACCAATACTGCAAACATGGAGGGCTACAGACTTGACCCAATTGCTCTTTATTACAATGAACGGGGATACGAGGTATCATACTTTGATAAAAAGATAAGAATAGATCTTGAAAAATTTACCAGCGATGGCTACCGGGTTCATCCAGGCGGTGAAAAAAGCGCAATAAATTATGAATTCTGCATTCCTGCCAGCGACAGTGTTTATGCAGAGGTGCTGGCAATTGATCCGACCGCAGGTGTATTGAAAGGCTCAAAAGGCCGCTCCGGCTGCAGCGAGAAAGAGTGGCTTGTCATCGGAAGTTCGCGCCAGCCGGGATTTAAGGATGTGCTGAAAAAGCTGGCAAGGCTGGAGTATATCAGAAAGATAACAGAGACATTTTGGGAATGATAACGAGAAACGGCAAACGTGAAATGAAATATTAGAATAAAGACTAGTAGGCGGCTAGCTTGCCTGCCGCCAGAATCAATTACCGATTGTCCAACAACGTTTTAAGAAATACAAGACCTTGAGATTAAAAGGTTATGACTACAGCACACCGGGGGCATATTTTGTAACCATTTGTGTTAAGAACAGAGAATGTTTTTTCGGAAATGTTGTCAAAGAGCAAATGAAATTGAATGGTGCGGGCATAATTGCCTTTGACGATATCGGCGACATTCCAAATCATTATGAAGATATTAATGTTGGAGAATTCATTGTCATGCCGAGCCACGTCCATTTGGTTGTGTATATTTATGAGATGAACAGCGGCAGGCAAGCCAGCCGCCTACAGGATATTGTGGGTTCGTATAAATCAGGAGTTAGCAGAAAGGTAAGACGGTTAAAGGAATTTGAGAATTTCCGCTGGCAAAGATATTATTTTGACCACATTGTTCGCGGCGATAATGGACTAAGTAATATTTCGGATTACATTAGAATTAATCCATTAAGGTGGAATGAAGATATTGAAAATTTATCTTTCATGGAAAGTTTGACAGAAACAGAAAGAACAAAGAAAGCTGAAAAATTTTATATTGATCTAATTAAATAACACAACTATGTTTACAGTAACCACACCGCATTTTGTTGTTAACGTTGTGCTCAAGCCGGAGTATGCAGAGCATTTAATCCCCAATATAAAAAAGTTCGATATTGTTTATTACATACAGCGGGAATTTAAAGGCGGCAGGCCTTCGGATGCTGATGAGAAAGATATCTGTAAAGTGCAGATGCTGTGCAATCGCGGGGCGCTTGGTAATATAATGAGCTACCTGAAGGAGTATTATGTTAAAGGATTCGGCGCAGTGTGTTATTATGAGGAAGTGAATGTTCCGATGTAACACGAGTCAAATCAAACGTCATTCAAAACAGGATCGTTCGGGGAACGATCCCTACGGAAAAATCCAACAAAAACTCCCTTTAAACGGAACACATCTTTTCTTAATTTTGTATTGCTATATTACGGGACCACAAGATCAAATTTATGGGCGAGCTCAAGGCAAAAGATTCCAGGATATTTAATTACCGGGTAGATTATGTTTACCGTGTGCTGACAGATATTGCCTCGTACCATAAATGGTGGCCGCGCGAAATAAGTTTTGAGCTTCAGTATCTTGACCCGGGTATAATCGGGACGATAGTTGATGTTCATAACGGAATGTTCGTCCGCTGGAAATCTGTAGTAAGCGGCTTTAAGCCAAATAAGCTGCTGGCAATTGATTATGCAGAAGGTTCCTGGGTTGGCGAGACTTACTGGCGATTTGAGGATAAGGGCGGGAAAACAGAGCTTTCGCTTGAAATTGATCTAAGTATTAACAGGACGTGGCTTGTGGTGGCATCTAAATTCATAAATTTTTCGCGCTTCCATTCCAGACAGATGCAGAAAGTTTTCGGCAACCTGGATAAATACCTGAAGGAAAACGAAAGCCTGTATTTCACCGGACCTATTGTTTCAGGAATTGACCATATTGTAATAACAGTAAGCGATATTGAAAATACATGCAGATTCTACCATGAAGTGCTAGGACTTGAAGTTATAACATTTGCCGAAGGAAGAAAAGCATTGAAGTTCGGGAATCAGAAAATAAACCTGCACCAGGCCGGGGGCGAATATACACCGAAAGCAGTAAATCCATTGCCAGGCACGGCGGATATTTGTTTTGTTTCCAAAGCGCCAGTCGAAGCAACAGCTGCATGGCTTAAATCAAAAAATGTGGAGATAATTAAAGGTCCGGTTAAAAGAACAGGCGCAACAGGAGAAATGAACTCTGTTTATCTGCGGGATCCGGATGGGAATTTAATAGAACTGGGATGTTATCATAAGTAAAAAGTAAAAAAGCAAAAATCAAAAAAGGAATAAAAAAACCAAAGGCGGTTTGTTAGACCGCCTTTTGGTTTATCCTGATCTCAGACAAAATTTATTTTAACGGACTATCAGCAGAAAGCAACCCCTCGATCTCCTTTTTGGAAAGAGTAAGCTCGGTTGGGCCAAAAACATATGCAGCAATTTCGTATGGATTGTAATAGAACATTATGCCGCCCTCTTTAGTTGTTGACCAGTTATAATTGAACTCAATTTTATTTTCAAACAGTTCACCCTTTTCCATTAGATTATCACCCGGCTTCAAGCCTTTCATCTCGCGGTATTTTGCATCAACCAGCGCGTTAAGTTTTTTCTCGAATCCAGCAGCAAAGATATTACTCAGAGATATTGTATCGCCTGTTTCTTTGTTGATATTCAGGAATGAAACATAAGTATTCGGATGCGCGCCGCCCATATAAGACGAGTTTGATCCGGAGATAGAGACGATCTTCGGCGTCTGGTTATCAACTGACATAAAATACTCAAAATACCAGAACTGTGCGCCTTCGGGCACTTCCTTGCGGAATGAAACAAATGATGTCATAAATGAATCCGCCGCAATTTGCAGGGAGGGATATTTTGAATCGCCAAAGGAAACATTAGCAAGGACTTCTGACATCAGGAGTGAATTGATCTTGTCTTTTGACTTTCCGGAGGCTTCAAGATAATCAACCTTGAAATATGTACACGTATCAGATGGATTGCAGTTATTATTTGTTTTCAGAAATGGTTTTTCTGTGAACTTCAGCGGGCCATCATCTTTTGTGTTTGATCCGGAATTTGTTTTTGATTCCGTTGTGCCGGTTTTATCGCCCGGTGATTCAGTTTTATTTTTTGAACAGCCGAACGCAATAAAAACCGAAAAAAGAATTAATATTAATATTTTCATTTTATTCTTGTGGTTATTTATACAAATATAATAAAAAATAAAGGTTTTGATGAAGCGGGATAAAAATCCTGAAGCCTCTTATTTGATTAGTCATCCATTTTCAACTCAGCATAGGCGGCAGATACCGCCCAAACTTTCCCGGCTCCCGCTTGTTTTACAGCACCGCAGCACTCAAGTATGGTTGCACCCGTTGTGATGACATCATCAACTACAATAATATGTTTTCCTTTGATCTCCCCGGCGTGTTTTGGGTTAACCGCAAAGGCATCAGAAACATTTTCTTTCCTCGCGGCTTTATCCAGTTTGGTTTGCGAAGGCGTAAATCTTGTGCGTTTTATTGCACCAGTTATAACCTTTGCGCGTATTATATCGTTGATACCCTCAGCAATAAAATCACTTTGATTATACGTTCTATCCCTGAATTTTGCTTTATGAAGAGGTACGGGAATAACGAGGTCAAACGGAGTGGTATTTTTTGCAGCAATTAACTTGCCGAGATCCCGTCCAAGCATTCGGCCCACCGAGCGCATTTTCTGGTATTTCATAGCATGAAGCAGGGGCTGCAGCTCTTTGTCCGCGCGGAACCAATAGGCGCTGAGGGAATTATCTATGATTCCCAGAGCTTTGTATTCATCCTGCCAGGGGTGGGTTTGGTTATACGGTTCTAGTTTACCGCTGCAGTTTTTACAGATGAATCTCTCAGATGCATCAATAGAGGCGCCGCAAACAAGGCACGAGTTTGGCAGAACGAAGTTAATAAATTCGTTTATAATGGCCTGAAACATGCATTTAAGATAACTTTTTGAATTTTAAATTCAAAGTTAATTTGGTAATATTTAATTCAGTTCAATAATCAACCCCGGAATAAGCCAAGAGCGAAAACAATAAGATTGAAACCGAAGAAGGATTTCACCGAAAGAACCCAGTTTATTATTAATTTTGATGCTAAAATCAGGCAGGAATGCGGCGGTTTGTTGTGCGGAGTTGATGAAGCCGGCCGGGGGCCGGTCGCGGGTCCGGTTGTGGCCGCAGCGGTAATTTTTCCGGATGATGTGTATATACCCGGAGTATTTGATTCAAAGAAAATATCAGCCAGGCAAAGAGGAGAGCTCTTTGGCGAGATTAAACAACGGGCGCTTGCATTTGGAATAGGGATAGTTGATAACCTGGATATTGACACGATGAATATACTCAACGCCACAAAACAGGCAATGAATATTGCGATCACAGAACTGAACATATCGCCAAAAGTTATTATTGCTGACGGAAATTTTTATGCAAACCCCAAAGCTGAAGTTCGCAATGTAATTAAAGCGGATGAAAAAAGTTTTTCGGTCGCGGCGGCTTCGATACTTGCTAAGGTAACAAGAGATAGAATTATGTGCGAATTTGAAAACACTTATCCGAATTTTACATTCTCGCATCATAAAGGATACGGCACAGCGGCTCACATAGAAGAGATTCTTGAATTTGGATATACAGATATTCACCGCAGGACATTTCGCCTTAAAGCAGTTGATCAATTAACTTTAAATATATGAAAAATTATAAATTCACCGTAGTATTTGAAAAAGATGAAGATGGCAGATTTCTCGCAATTTGTCCTTCCCTGCAGGGATGTTATACAGAAGGTGAGACTCTTGAAAAAGCTGAAAATCTGATTAAAGACGCATTGAAGCTTCATATAGAAGATAGAAAATGAACCTTGGTAAACAAGGAGAAAAGTTTGCAAAAGAATATTTCCTCTCGCGTGGATTTGAAATAGTTACAGAGAATTACAGATTCGAAGGAGCCGAAACAGATCTGATAATCAAAAGCACCGAAAAGAAGCAGCTGATATTTGTAGAAGTAAAGACCCGGCGCAATAAGGCGTTTGGCGCGCCGGAGGAAGCGATAAACGAAAGAAAGCAGGCGCAGATGATAAAATCAGCCGAAGGATTCTTAATGCTGAACCCGGAATTCAGCGATTATGAAAAACGGTTTGATGTAGCGGCGATTATGATAGAACACGGTCGGATGAAGCTGAATCATATAGTAAATGCATTTTAATCAAAGCAGAAAAGCGGGCCACGAATTACGCGAATTTCACTAATTTTAGAAGTTTTTTACAATGAATTCCACAATCGTTGAAAAAGAAACAAAGGTAGAGCCCATTGCGACAAAAGTTTGGGTTGAGAATAGAACTGTATTTATTGAATTAACTGACAGAAGAACAGTTGGTTTTCCCGCAGACAGATTTAAAATTCTGAAAAATGCAACAAATGATGAGTTAAAGAAAGTTGAGTTAAGGCTGGATGGCTATGCCCTAAGGTGGGAAGACCTGGATGAAGACTTGACGGTATCCGGAATTGTTTCGGGTAATTTTCAGCTTGCTTAACAAATGATTTTTAATACAGAACAGAAATTACTCCGCAATGCTAAATAGAATAAACCTGAAAAATATACTTGTGCTGGATATCGAAACGGTGCCGCAGTATGCTTCATACGATGAAGTCCCGGAAGTATGGAAAGAATTGTGGAAGAAAAAAATGCAGCGGGAATTAAAAGATGGATTGACTCCGGACGGACTGTATCAGCGCGCGGGGATATATGCCGAGTTCGGGAAGATAATCTGCATATGTGCCGGGTATTTTTATGAGAATGGCAGCGGGCTTTCGTTCAAAGTCAAAGCGTTTTACGGTGACGATGAGAAAAAACTGCTCGAAGATTTTTCCGATACTTTGGGCAAAAGTTTTAGTACAGATGAGCACTTGTTGTGCGGACATAACAGCAAGGAATTTGACTTTCCCTACATAGCTCGCAGATGTTTGGTTAACGGGCTGGCGATTCCATACTTACTTGATAATGCGGGCAAAAAGCCGTGGGAAGTCCAGCTAATAGACACAATGGATATGTGGAAGTTTGGCGATTACAAGAATTTTACATCGCTTAACCTGCTTGCGGCAATATTCGGGATAGAATCACCCAAAGATGATATTGACGGCAGCCAGGTATGGAGCACTTACTGGATAGAAAAAGATCTTGAGCGGATAAAGAATTACTGCATGAAAGATGTTGTAACGGTTGCGCAGTTATTACTGAAGTTCAAGGGTATGGAACTGTTGAAGCCTGATAAAATAAGTTTTACAAATTAAAAACAAATAGTATATGAACCATGTAGATAGAATAGAAAGCAATCCAAATGTTATGCTGGGTAAACCCATTATTAAAGGAACCAGAATAACCGTAGAACAGATATTAAAAAAACTTGCGGGAGGTTTTTCAGTTGATGAGATCTTAAGTTCGTATGACCACATTACAAAAGAAGATGTCTTTGCATCTATAGAATATGCCGCCTCGGTTATTGCAGATGAACATGTAATCGAGACAGCAAAATGATAATTGCTGATGAGAATATTGACAGAAGGTTGATAGAAAAACTTCGCAGCATGAATTATGAAATACTTTCCATTAAAGAAGAATTCAAAGGTATAGAGGATCTCAAAATAATAGAACTTACCAAAGCTCAAAAAGGCGTATTACTTACAGAAGACAATGATTTTGGAGAATGGGTTTTTGCCCATAATATTAAAGGATTTACAGTGATTTTTTTGAGATACGGGAATAGGGAAGAATATGAAAGAGTAGAAGAAAACCTTATAAATATACTGAAGACGGTCATTCCCGTTAATGATGACAAGTTCATTACAATAACTAAAAACAAAATAAGAACCAGGATAATATAAATAAGAAGGATTAATAAATGTTCGATCTGGATTTAATCAAAAATGTTTACGCCGGGCTCAAAGTCAGGGTTGACGCTGCAAAAAAAATACTGAACCGCCCAATGACTTATGCCGAGAAGATATTATATGCGCATTTGTGGAGCGAAACAGTTTCTCCTTACACGGGCGGGAAGGATTTTGTTGAGTTTGCGCCGGATAGAGTTGCAATGCAGGATGCTACTGCGCAAATGGCGCTTCTGCAGTTTATGTCTGCGGGAATACCGAAAGTTGCAGTTCCTTCAACAGTTCACTGCGATCACCTGATACAGGCAGAAGTTGGTTCTGTAAAAGACCTGTTAAAAGCAGAAGATGATAACAGGGAGGTCTATGATTTTCTTGCCAGCGTTTCAAATAAATACGGCATTGGGTTCTGGAAGCCGGGCGCGGGTATAATTCACCAGGTAGTGCTTGAAAATTACGCTTTCCCCGGCGGAATGATGATAGGGACAGATTCACATACTCCTAACGCAGGCGGCCTTGGAATGATAGCAATTGGTGTTGGCGGAGCGGATGCCGTTGACGTAATGGCAGGCATGCCATGGGAGCTTAGGTTTCCGAAACTCATCGGCGTGAAGCTCACCGGAAAAATGAGCGGATGGACATCAGCAAAAGATGTTATATTGAAAGTTGCCGGAATACTCACAGTTAAAGGCGGCACGGGGGCAATAGTTGAATACTTTGGCGAAGGTACAGAGACGATTTCCTGCACAGGCAAAGGAACAATTTGCAACATGGGTGCAGAGATAGGCGCAACGACATCACTCTTTGCGTATGACTCAAGAATGTTCGATTACCTTAAGGCTACTGAAAGGGAAGAAATCGGCAAGCTTGCAAATGAACTCGGCGATTACTTAAAAGCCGATGAAGGCAGCGAAGCATATTATGACGAGGTTATAGAAATCAACTTAAACGAGCTTGAGCCGCACGTGAACGGACCGTTCACTCCCGATTTAGCATGGCCGATTTCAAAGTTCAAACAGGCAGTAATAGAAAAGGAATATCCCGCCGAACTGAAGGTCGCATTAATTGGCAGCTGCACAAATTCATCATACGAAGATATGGAACGCTCGGCCTCGGTTGCAAAACAGGCGCTTGCTAAAGGGTTAAAGGTGAAATCTGAATTTACCATAACACCAGGCAGCGAACAGATACGTGCTACTATTGAGCGTGACGGTCAGCTTGAAGTATTCGAAAAGGTTGGCGGACTTGTGCTTGCAAATGCTTGCGGTCCCTGTATAGGCCAGTGGAAACGCCATGATGTGAAAGACGGAGAAAAAAATTCAATAATAACTTCATACAATAGAAATTTTTCAAAGCGCAATGACGGAAATCCCGCAACTAATGCATTTGTTGCTTCGCCCGAAATCGTTACCGCCCTGGCATTTGCCGGAACGCTTACTTTTAATCCCTTAACCGATACAATTAAGAATGCAAAAGGTGAAGATATTAAGCTTGATGAACCTAAGGGAGACGAGCTGCCGAAACTTGGATATTTAAAAGGAGTAAATGGTTATATTGCTCCTGCTTTGGATGGTACAAAAGTACAGGTAGAGATCGACCCTGAAAGCAAACGCCTGCAGAGGCTGTTTCCGTTTGTACATCCGGATTACCAAAAGGATTTTAGAGATATGCATGTGCTTCTTAAAGCCAAGGGTAAATGTACGACCGATCATATTTCAATGGCGGGGCCGTGGCTTAGGTTTCGCGGACATATTGATAACATTTCAAACAATATGTTCATTGGGGCCGTAAACTGGTTTAATGATAAGACGAATCACGTTAAGAATCTTTTAACCGGTAAACACGACGAAGTGCCAAACGTAGCGCGGTATTATAAAGCAAATAACATTCCGTGGGTTGTTGTTGGGGAAGAAAATTACGGCGAAGGCTCCTCCCGTGAACATGCAGCAATGGAGCCTCGTCACTTAGGCGGCAAGGCAATCATTGTGAAATCATTTGCGAGGATTCACGAGACGAACTTAAAGAAACAGGGAATGCTGCCGCTTACTTTCTGCCAGCCAGAGGATTATGATAAGATAAGGGAAGACGATAAGATTGATCTGGATGTAAAGGATATTGCTCCGGGAAGCGAAGTTAAAATGACGCTGAAACACTCCGATGGGACAACAGAAGAAGTAATGCTTAATCATACTATGAATTCTCAGCAGATCAACTGGTTCAAAGTTGGCAGCGCGCTGAATTTAATGGCGAAGAAAACAAGCTTATAATGCGAAAGGCATCTGATTGATCAATGGCAGCACCTAAAAGAGATAAGCAGGTTAAACGGGTTGAAGGCGGGAAGCCCGCGGGGTTTTTAAAACCAAGAACTTCGCCTGTAAGTAACAAAGTACTTTTAATACTAGCAGTTTGCGTAATATTGCTTTTGATCGGGTGGAAATTCTTTTTTAACGGTGCGAGATCCACAGCAGTTGACGTTGACCCGGTTAAGTTCGAAGAACTCAGTAAACAGCCAGAAGCATTTGTGCTGGATGTAAGAAGCGGGTTTGAATTTGGCAGCGATAAAATTGCCGGTGCGAAAAATATCAGTTTCACATCCAAGAATTTCAAACAGGAAGCCGAAAAGCTTGATAAGGATAAAACATATCTTATATACTGCGCAACCGGCTCAAGAAGCGCAGGAGCTGTAAGTGTACTAAAAGCGCTTGGGTTCACGAAGATATACAATCTAAAAGGCGGCATTGATAACTGGAAAGATGCCGGAAAACCTGTTGTGAGGTGAAAATTACTTTCATAAGCATTCATAGCTTATCAGCGTAAATCTGCGTCAAAGTTTCTAAAAAACAACATATGACCAACTTCCCCATTTTCGATGAATCCTCTTACCGCAAAACAAGAAGGCAAATTCACGCACTTGCGAAAGTTATTGGCAGGTTCCGTGAGTCACTGGTAGAGCCCATTGCTAAAAATGACAATCTATGGCTAAGCGTTGTTGATAAAGGTTTCTGCACTCCGCCTATGGGAAGGCTTAATGATCTTGAAATAGGGTGCAATCTTGAAGAGCTTATAATTGAAATAGCAAATGATAAGAATAAATATGCATCTGTTTTGGTGAACGGAAAGACCGCAAGTGCTCTATGCGCAGAAATAATCACCGTACTGAATGATGAATTTGAGATCAAAGCCGGGGTTGACCCCGCCGCATTTGATTCTGCAAAGGAAATTAATATAGATATAAAAGATTCTCAGGATTTTCTGCTTCAGTTTGTGAATTTTAATTCATTGCTTAAGGGATTCCACAAAAAGATAAACGAAGGCGTAAAAACACAGATATGCCTTTGGCCGCATAACTTTGATAATGCTTTCAAATGGTTCAGCGGAAAGAAAATTGATGACGGCGATGAGTTTATGGGTGCGGGAGTATCCAACGGGGATGAGTTTTACTAACTGCCCTATGTTTATGCAACGCTCTGGCCGCCGCTCAGGAAAACCAATACACTAATTATTCCCGAAGGCGCTTTTTTGCATGATGCTGACTGGACGGGGCTGATGCTGCCTTATGAGGCGGTTATGGAAAAGAAAACACCGGAGGAACAACGGGATTTGATCAACAATTTCTTAGACCAGTCATTTGCGGGGATAAAAAGAGGATTTTCAAAAAGATAATTTTCTTCAGCCACGAATTTCTCTAATGAACGCGAAAATTTTTTATTTCCAGAAGGAGGAAATGATAATCGACCGTGATTCAATGTTTTGTTAAAGGTGAGATGTTTTGTTTTAGGTTCTTAGAAGTTAATTACTGCAATAAATTTTTAGATACCCGCTTTCGCGGGTATGAGGCTAAATAAATGGCTAAAAAAGATATAAAAATATTCTGCTGGAACGTAAACGGGATAAGGGCGGCATGGAAGAAAGATTTTCCGAAGTGGTTCAAGAAGACATCGCCCGATGTATTGTGCCTGCAGGAAACCAAGGCGCAATTTGAGCAGCTTGATGAGGCTATCACAAAAGTGAGCGGTTACTGCTGCCATTTCTTTTCGGCGGAGAAAAAAGGATATTCGGGCGTTGCGATCTATTCGAAGACGGAACCTATCAAGATTACTAAAGGATTCGGCAATCCGTACTTTGATTCCGAAGGCAGGGTTATACAGGCTGATTACAAAGATTTTACCATATATAACGTTTACTTTCCCAATGGCGGCAGGGGACCGGATAGAGTTAAATATAAATTAGATTTCTATGATGAGCTTTTCTTCCACGTGGAGAAGCAGCGCAAAAAACAAAAGAACATAATCATTTGCGGAGATTACAATACTGCGCACAAAGAGATCGATCTTGCGCGGCCCAAGGAAAACGCAGGCAATACAGGATTCCTGCCCGAAGAACGCGCATGGATTGACACAATTGTTAACCTGGGTTACATAGATATCTTCAGAGAGTTTAACCAAAAGCCGAACGAATATACTTATTGGGATGTATTTACACGCGCCAGGGAAAGAAACGTTGGCTGGCGCATAGATTATTTTTTCATCTCGAAAGAAATGAAGAAGATAGTGACAGATGCGAAAATACACCAGAAAGTTATGGGTAGTGATCACTGCCCGATAGAGCTTGATCTTAAAATATGATGACCAGAGAATTGTAATATGTAAACACAGGGGCATTCAGTTAGACTATTGGATGCCTTTTTTTCACGATATTAACGCAGAGTCAAGTATGTGTGTTTGACAATGAACGGGCTCATTTTGATGATACAGGTATGGATCCTTCACTGCGTTCAGGATAAGGATTAACGGTACAATTTAGATTTAATATCATTAAAAATATATTTAAGTTTAAGTATAAATTTTACAATATATTGAATAATCCTAAAATAAGGGCTTACACTGCGCGTATGGCGAAGTAATGGCAGAAATCCCCGAAATACATTTTGACTGCCGCTATTTTTATGGCGATAGGCCATGCGAGCCGAATAAAAAATACGGTGTTTTCTGCCCGGGCTGCAGTTATTACGAAAAAGATGGATCTATAAAGGAAGATTTTCCACTTGTACCCGATGCCGAACCCATGACGGCAGACGAGGGCGAAAAGAAAATTATTATCGTAAAGCTTGATGCAGTTGGCGATGTTCTCAGGACAACATCTATTCTGCCCACACTCAAAGAAATGTTCCCTGACTCATATGTTACATGGATAACCAAAGAACGATCTTATGATGTACTAAAGGATAATGATCTTATTGATGAGATATATTTTACGAGCGATGAGCTGGAAAATATTTACGCAGATAATTATGATATTGCCATCAATCTTGATAGCGGAACCGATAGCTGTGCTATTATGAATAATCTTTCTGCAAACCTTTCGTACGGTTACCGCCTTGCTAATGGTAAGCCATACCCAATAAACTCCTTTGGATGGGAGTGGTATTTGATGGGGGTTGATGACAACGTAAAGAAGGCAAATACAAAGACTTACCACGAAATTATACATGAAATATGCGGGCTGGAATATAACGGCTCTGAGCCAAATATTGTAATGACTCACAAAAAAAGGTTGCGCGCTGAAGAGCTTGCTAAAAAGTATGACACGAATAAATTTGAAGAACTTATACTTATTAATCTGGGCGGCGGCAACCGCTGGCAGTATAAAAAATGGACCAAGGAAGGATATACAGAGCTTATTAATATGATTTCTTCGGCACATCCCGCAAAAGGGGTTGGTGTGATAGGCGGCGAAGAAGAAAAGGATTTTTATGATGAAGTGATCAAAGGCATTAATCCGGCAGATAATATAATAAAATTTGGGTGCAGCAATACAACTGACGACTTTATATGCATAGTTTTCCTGTTCGATAAGATATTCACTTC
>JAIOIK010000086.1 GCA_019912545.1 Ignavibacteria bacterium
CAATGACGGCACACAGTTTGGCAGCGGGCAATACGTAATGTACTATGATAAGAACGCAATCTGCGGAGATAACAATGCAGGCATTGTACTTTGGGGTGTAAACGAGAACGGCTTTCAGTCAATATCGAACTTTCCCTATGACCCTAAGTACCAGCCGGCCTTTCCGTATAACAATTATGTTGATACTGCGGACTCAAGGCCTGTAAATTACCTGAACAGATATTATGTTAAACCAAGAATGAGAGTAAATGTAAATGATGTAAATAACAATGCTCCAAATAAAGAGGTGGTTAAAGTTATTGTAAGAGATTTTGATGGAAATTTGGCTGATTCGTTTACTGTTTATACAAATAATTTCAAAATAAATGGGACCTATGATGGTAGTTATTTGGAAGATTATGACCAACTAATTATGTCCATTCGCGGAGATGTAATAAATACGGGCAGAGGTACAGATTTCAGCCCGCAGCAGCTCAAAAACTGCCAGGTAGATTACCAGATATACTGGTACGGCACTGTAAGCGTGTGGATAGATTATGTAAAAGTGATGGATGAACCCGCATATATGCTGTTCAACGAAGGTCAAAATGGAATCAGGTTAAGAAATGCAATTAAGCAAAAGATAAACTTCATAAAAACACATGACCCTGACGATCAAACAGGAGGCAGGGTTAAGGGTTTCTATATGGAGGAAATTGATTACAGTAATATCGCCTGTTTGAAATATTTGAATGATTCTCTTCCCGTATGGGCAGGCGACGCAGATTATAAAATGATAGGTTTAATAAACTGGATATCATTTCGCGGCCCGTTAAAAACAGGCTATGCCACAGATTACGAAGATTATGTTGATGCTGTAAACCCGCCATCGGTTATGTTTGTAGCTTACCCTTTCGAAGGCCCCTGCGGCCCGCACCCGCCAAAACTGCCGCAAAGTGTCGGCTATTTTTTTCAGCAGTATTACCCTTCCATCATAGAACAGCAGGTAACGGAAGCTTATAACGGGATTAAAACAGATTATACAGGTTATAACACTTATCTTCAAAACGATGTATGGGATTTCTATTACCCGCGTTTTGATACAATGAATAATCTATGCCGAACCAGGGGGATCGAGTTTCACCTTGTTCCGCAGGTGCACTCATGGAAGGACGGAAACTTCCGGCACCAGTCGCACCGTGAGCCAATGAACTCCGAACTGAGCGCTCTTTTTGATGTAGGCATCTGTCACGGTATAAAGGGCATAATGCCATTCCAGTATGAAAGCGGTTTTTCTAATGAGGTACCAATACCCAGGGGAGGCAATGGTATCATTACAAACAACCCATGCGAAGTTGACCCTGATTACTACAGTTATTCATTCGGCATGCTGGATTTTTCGAGGGATACAGTCTGGGGGCGCAGAAAAAGAGAAAGGAATTTCTACGGCGAATACAAGTGGGAATTTGTCTCATCTTTTTATGGCAAAGCAGCATTATGGAGCCCGGTTATTTACGCCTCAACAAATACTTCAGGATTCTCGGTTTATGATCATGGCGCAGACCATGGACTGATTGATGATATTAAAAGTATCGATCCTCACAAAAGCGGAATAAATGGTGAATGCTATTTAGAGGGTTTAAATTGGGAAGACTGCTCGTATCACCGATATTGGGAAATGGGTTTTTTTGAAAGTTCTTCATATAGGAACGAAAAGTATTTCATGATGGTTAACCGCAGGTGTGTGCCGGAAGGTGGCGGCTTTGATGGAGATGACAGAGTTCTTAAAATAGCTTTTGATGCATCACAGCTTTCAGCATCTGTTAACTGGACTATTTCTGAAGTAGGAAATCAAAGCGCGAGGCCACTGTTATTCAGCAGGAACGGCGGTTATATTGATCTTGGTAACACCAGCGATAAGATTGGATGGTTCAAGCCGGGCGAAGGAAAACTCTTCAGGCTTGATCCAATTCTCAAATCCGGCGGCACAATGGTTGCAGATGAAGTTATAAACGGGGGTTCGTTTGAGTGCGAAGATACAATATTCAATGACGGCCATAACATAACAATTAGTAGTAACACAAGTATTTTGTTTAATGATACATCTAAAATGGTAATTAATGGAGGTTCGATCACTATCGGTGACCTTGAAACATCAAATACGATAACGCTAGGTTCTGTAACTGGTAATGCATGGCATGGACTTGAACTCAACAACTGCGAAGTGCGCATTTATAATACAACATTTACGGGACTTGCAAACGATACAACATACGCAATCAACGCAATCGATTGCCCTGTGCTTGATGTAAGGAACTGCACATTCAACATAAATTCAAATCTCAAAGGCGGCATAAAAGCGGTCTATTATGAGAATTCTGAAATTGATAATATTTACATAGGCGGTAATACATTTAATTTCGCAGGTTCAACCCTTGAAGCTGTAAACATTTCCGGCTACGCCGGAATAACGACTCCGCTGCTTGTAGAGAACAATACAATAAGCGAAGGTAATATTGCAGTACTCTTAAGCGGCATGACAGGCGGCGCAGTCAAGAGCAATGCGCTGTATAATAATAATATAGGTTTAAGCCTTTTGACATCATCGGTTGATGTGGGCGGAAATACGATTAACTCCGCAACAAATGAATCTGTTGGAATTTTCAATGCAGAAGGCATGACATTAATGAATACATCCGGCAGCCTGAGTCTTGGCGGCTTAAATCAAATTACAAATTACGGTACAGGCACAACCAACATTAAGCTTGAAAACGGGTACTTTTTGATGGATGGCGGTGAGAACCTGTTTGATATAGAAGATGATCAGAGTTCATTCCATCTAAGCGGTTACTTTCCTGATAATGAGAATGAAATAAACATTGAGGCAACTCAGAACTGCTTTAAGGTAAGCACGTCACAAGTTGATCCTCCGGTACAGTATGTTACCTGGGGTGAACAGGGTGAACAGGTGGATTTTAATTTTTCGCCATATCTCAGTACCTGCGAACAAACTGAACAAAACAACTTCATAGTCTTAGACTTAGGCAACAGCATTTACGATACCATTGGCACAACCGGCGGCGAGGGTGGAAGCCGCAGCTCTAAAATTGTAATACAATCACCAAAACAGATGAACGATTCACTCAGCATCCTTATCAGAAAGCGCGATTACTCTAACGCAAAAGCAAAATGTCTCGAAATGCTGAATACCTATCCTGATAGTATTTTAAGCCTCGGTGCAGTATCAAAATTATTCCTTTCAGTAAGCGCAAGTGATACAACTCAAGCCGGAATGCAGGAGCTAAGGAACTATTATGAGGGACTTATACTTGCAAACGGCAATAATGCAGAACTTGTAAAGCGCGCAAACTATTACATTCAAAAGTGCAATGTACATTTGCATGATTATACATCAGCACTAAGCGGGTTCCAACAGATAATAAATCAGAATCCATACAACTTTGAGGGCCTTCAGGCGCGGTGGGATTACATGGCAACAAGCCTGCTTATGCAGGGACAAGGAGGAGGAGAGAGAGGCATTTCAGAATTCGGATTGGGGATTTCGGATTTTGGCAATGATGTAGGTCAAAGGCATGCCTTTGACTATTATGATATTGAGGGAAATGATGATGACAGATCACCCTACACGAAAGAACAAAGACAGGATATACGTAAATCAATAAACACGGCTTTTGAGGTCACAAAATCGGCAGATGAGCAGATGATTAAAAAGCTTGAGGATAATTCAAGAAGCGGTGATATTAAGTCACAGAAGCAGTTAAACCAAAAACGCGCGCTTCAGCAGGTTATCAGAACGGAAAAGCCGAAGAATATAGTTGAACACATGAAGATAGTTCAGCAGGATATACAAAAAGTCCTGGGCGGCGAAGTTAAGAGCAAAGCAGGAAAAGAAAATAACATCCCGCTTGTTTTCAGCTTATCACAAAACTATCCAAATCCGTTCAATCCCGTAACCACCATAAAGTACGCATTGCCAAATGATGTAAAAGTAATTGTGAAGATTTATGATATTCTTGGCAGGGAAGTCAAAACGCTTGTGAATGATTTCCAAAAAGCAGGGTATTATGATGCGAAGTTCGATGGCTCAAATTATGCATCAGGCGTATACTTTTACAGGATAGAAGTAAAGGATGATAAAACAAATCAATTATATACAGAAACAAAGAAGATGCTTCTTTTGAAGTGATAACTGAAAAAGAAATCACGATTAAGTCGGGGATTTTATTGAAATAATTCATTAATTTTACTAAAATAAAGTTAAAGTTATGAACCTTGAAAGTAACAAAAATAACGTTAATTCAAATACATCCAAAAACAAATTAGGCGACAGATTTTCTTCTGCCATATTTTACTTATCTATCCTATTCTTCATAATCGGCTTTAACTTTTCAGATGTTATGGTTGGCAACTGGTACCAGCAATTTTTGCCTAATCTGAATGGAAGGGCAATATCAGATATATGCTTTATTGATAGTGTAAACGGCTGGGCTGTGACGCCCTATACAACACAAAATGATTCAGTATTAATCATTCGAACGACGAACAGAGGAGATAATTGGTTTATACAGTTTATCGGAACTGCGCAGTTTCCGGGTATGAATAAAATTAAATTTATTAATACGAACACGGGATATTGCTGCGGAGCTTATTTATTCAATGGAAGTACTCAATTAGTTAAAACAACAAATAGCGGAATTAATTGGTTCTCTTTAAATACTCCGGATCCCTTTTTTGAAATTGATGATATGCAGATCATAAGCGAGGATACGATATATTTAGCAGTCAGCAGCCCATCCTCAGGCGGCGTATTTTTCACATCAAACGGCGGTGTGAACTGGGTACGGCAGGTAACACCTCCAGGATTAAACCCCGACCATATTTATATGTATAATTCCAGGATAGGGTTTGCGGGACAATTTACGGGTGCGCCACGCTTATTAAAAACTACAAACAGCGGTATGAACTGGTTCAGTCTGAATGATACAGGTTTTACCGATATGTATTTTACAGATAGCTTAACAGGCTGGATGTCAATGGGTTGGATGAAAAAAACAACTAATGGAGGGCTGAACTGGGAAAGGCAAATAATACCTGAGGGCTTGAATATTAATACAGGTATAAGCACTTTTTCAAATATAAACAAAGATACAATTTGGGCTGTTGGTGGATATAAATTTTATCCGGGAAATGGAATTAGGGGCATATTATATCATACAACAAACCAGGGTGTAAATTGGTTGTATCAAGTTCCTGATACAAGTTTTCATTTACCGACATACTATTATCCGAGATTTATTAATAAGCTAACAGGCTGGGCTTATTCTACCGGTATAGGAGGAATCCATACAACCAATGGTGGTGATACAAATTTTTTATTACCGGTAAAAAGTATTAGTTCAGAAATACCGAAAGAGTTTAAACTTGAACAAAATTACCCGAATCCATTTAACCCGGAAACGATTATCAGATTTCAGATTAACAGATTTTCAGATGTAAGGCTTATGGTTTATGATATTCAGGGAAAACAAGTAACAGAACTTGTAAACCAAAGATATTCAACAGGCGTTTATGAAGTTAATTTTAACGGCAGTAATTATTCTTCAGGAGTATATTTCTACTCATTATATATTGATGGAAAAATTTTAAGCACAAAAAAGATGCTGCTAGTTAAGTAATGATAATTACTTAATGGTAGTCCCGATTTATCAGGATTGATGATTAAGTAACGACAGTTTCTTAATAGATGTCCGGCTTGTCAACTACTCCATCGAGCATTTGACTCGAGGAGCAGGGCTTCTTATCAAATAAATAATGCTGTATTTCAAATATTAGTTTCACTTTTAATAAATTAACCTATTTACACCCATGTTGAAAGAAATGAAATCTGCCACGGGCAGAAAAACAAAACTTATCGAAAAGATCAGGCTTAGACTGACAATTTCGGTAATTCTGGGGATAATGACGATTGCATTCGCTTTCCATAATTATACCCCTTCAACCCAACAAAATATCACCGCTTCAGGCTTTAGCTCGCAAAATTCTGTACAGATGTTACCGCCTCCTGAAGGAAATATCAGCAATGAATATCTCATCGGTGCAATGGATTGCGCGCTTGATTTAACTTATGGCAACCTATCAGATCTTGGATTAAATGTCTGGCATAAGTATGCGGGAGTTGACAGGTATAACGATGCTAACTCTTCAGGTTGGGATTGGTATGCCCAAAACCCTGTTGATAACCTATACAACATATATAATACATACTCCGGTGTTGTTACAGGAAGATTAGGATTAAACGAGCAGCATAATATGCGGACTTTAATGCAGAGACCTAAGATAGATCAGCTTGCATTTGGTCAGCGGAGCGATTACCAGTGTGAAGCAACAAACTTAAACCCTGACCTTTGGTTTTACGCTTTTAATAACCATGATGTAACCGGACAAAGCGGCGGAGACTGGCAGGATAATACACAATACGGCAATAACCAGTGGGTAAGGCGATGCCTGGTTGACCCGTTTGACGCGCCAAACGGGCAGGGTTTTGTGGTAAGAAGGCTAATGACAAACAGCGAACAGTGCAATACACGAAGTCCTATTGGACAGACGCCGGGTGATAATGTATATGACTGGCATATTAAGCCAAGTATTAGGGCCGATAAGAATTTTATTGATAATCATGTAGAAGATGAAATTTGCAGGGTAGATGTAATCAACTACAACGAAAGTACAATTAAAAGCGTAATATTAAGGGCAAAACATTTTAAAGATACTTTAGGAAACTATAATGGAAATTACAAAGATGAATTTAATTTTGCGCCGTTAGTTAACCAATTAATAATTCAACCTGTACCTCCATACACAACAAATGCATTTAACCCAAATGATGGCGGCTGGGCATTTAATTCACGCGGAAACAGCCCAACTGATGGCAGTAACAAAATGGATATAAAGGTTTACTGGTACGGAACCTGCAATATGTGGATAGATTATGTGAGAGTGGATAATGATGTAGCGCACAGGTTGTTGAAAGGTAATGATCTAGAATTTGAGCAATGGCTCCAATGGGAGGCATCGCTTGGAAATACTAACAATTCGCCTCTAAAGTTTTACATTGAAGAATTTGAGTTTAACCATATACCGTGTATGTCAGATGTAAGCAAAAAATTGAAGCATTATTCAGGCAACGAGAATCTTTCTTTAATGACAATGGTAAATTTACAGCAGTATATATTACATTTGACTTATGAGTATGTTAACAATAATAGAGTAAGCGCTGAACATATTTCGAGATACCTGATTGATAGTGTTGGCGAATCCCAGGTTCTTTCAGAACCATATGCGCTGACCGGTGTAATAGCAGGCACAAATTACAATGATTCAAAAGTTCCCAGTACGCTGCCATTAAGCGATTATAATACATCAGAAGGAAGGCTGGGTGATTCGGTTGCGCCTGCTATTTATGAAAGCTGGCTTCAGGAACATCTTGATGCGGCAGGCACAAATATTCACACTAAAAAAGGTCAATTTACGTGGTATGTAAAAACGATGGATACATTATCGAAAATGAACAATATCAGCTATATAAATATGCCTCAAACACATTTATGGTACACAGCCGGAGAGGAGGCATTAAGAGAGCCAACTAATGAAGAGATGGAAATGACAACATTATTACCTGTGACATATGGAGCAAAAGGGACATTGTATTTTTGGTACGGTGGATTTGGCTGCTTAGGTACCGGTAATTATGCAAGGGGTCTGGTGAATCCTCTTCCATGTAGTACTTCAAATCCTTTTTCCGGGCAGCAGGCACCACAGCCGTTATCATTAAATCCCCGATTAACAAATGCTTACGGACAGCAAAAATGGGATAAGATAAAAAGCATCAATCAAAAACTTACTGCATGGGGCCCTACATTAATGAGTTTTGATAATGCAAACCGGCATTCATACCGCTATTACGATTATAATGAGCGGTATGACCTATTTGATGACTCATATTTTGCTGATCTGGTGACTTATTTCCCGCATAATGGGCTGCAGCCTTGCTGGGAAGACGGGCCGGGCGAAGATTCGCCACAGGGGTACCAGTACGACTGTAAAGGCGCACGGTATGTTCAGGTTGCAACATTTCAGAAAACAGAGGATGACGTCAATAAATATTTCATGATAGTTAATCGCAGATGCTCGCCATATATTAATGACAACACTATTGACAACATCGGGGGCAAAAGGCTAATTAAGGTAAGGTTCTATGATAATAATGGTTTACTTAGAAATATTAATAACTGGACAATTTATGATGTTGCAGACCTTAGCGCACGACCAATCAGATTTGTAGTAAATTCTAATCAGTTGGCTTCTCTTGGTGATTTTCAGCCCGGCGAAGGAAAATTATATGAAATGAAGCCTGTGATTAAATCCGGCGGAACACTTTTAGCAGATGACACAATTAGCGGCGGCCAGTATGAATGCGAAGATACAATATTTAATGACGGACATAACATAACCATCAGCGGCAATACAAGTATTTTATTTAACGATACATCCAAGATTATCGTTAATGGAGGTTCAATAACTATCGGTGATCTTGAAACATCAAATACTGTAACTCTTGGCTCAGTAACAGGCAATGCATGGCACGGACTTGAACTCAACAACTGCGAAGTTCGCATTTATAATACAACATTTACGGGACTTGCAAACGATACAACATACGCGATCAATGCAATAGATTGCCCCGTCCTTGATGTAAGGAACTGCACATTTAATATAAACTCCAATATTAAAGGCGGCATCAAAGCGGTCTATTATGAGGATTCTGAGATTGATAATATTTACATTGGCGGTAACACATTCAATTTCTCAGGCTCAACTTTAGAAGCCATAAACGTTTCCGGCTACGCCGGAATGACCACTCCATTGATAGTAGAAAATAACACTATCAGTGAAGGTAACATTGCAATACTTCTAAGCGGTATCACAGGCGGCGCGGTAAAGAGCAATGCATTATATGAAAATAACATTGCCATCAGCCTTTTAACATCTTCTGTTGATGTATCAGGCAATACGATATATTCAGAAATTGATAATGCAATAGGCATATTTACAGCATGTGGTGTAGCTAGGCTTAACCGTTCCGCTTCTCTTAGGCTTGGTGGTTTGAATGATATATCCAATAACGGCACAGGAACAAATAATATCAAAGTTGAAGACGGTTATTTTATCATGGATGCGGGCGAAAACCTTTTCAACATAAGTGATGACCAGACTTCTTATCATCTTAGTGGAATGCCCTCAAAAAAATGGACAAAAAATTAAGAGTGATTGTTTAAGTTTTCAAATTGCACAGGAGAAAGATAATTCAGTTTAGAATGTCTCCTGTAGCGTTTATAAAATATTTATATGTATTCAAAAATCTGCTGTTTTGCTTCTTCCCTTGTATAAAAATAATTCCTGTAAATTAATTCTTTCTTTAAGGTTGCAAAAAATGATTCTACTGCTGCATTGTCATAACAGTTGCCTTTAGAACTCATACTTTGATT
>JAIOIK010000087.1 GCA_019912545.1 Ignavibacteria bacterium
CTATTTTCCGGATGCTTCTTCCTGTTCTTTTACTTTGATCCAGTATTTCTGGTCTTCAGGCTTAACTTCAATCTTCTTCGTGCGATCGGCCTTAACCATATCATACTCAGCAGCCTTTTCAGGATCGTAATACCATAATACACATGTAAACAGGTAATCATAAGTTCTCGGCAGTATCCATTCAGGATATCCGAACTTATTCTGGAATGCTATTCTTTGATAAGGTGCGTACCAGCCGAATCCATACCCAAAATAGCCGGAAGCAATGCCGTCAATTTCCCTTACAATTTTTACGCGTTCTTTCTTATCATAAGTAACGTTGTACCTTTCACATAACTCATCGATCTTCGGGTCTTTGATCCCCGGCCAATTGGTTGTATTAGGTGCATCGGCAGTATTTGATTTCAGAGAACTCTCGGGATTTGGAATTCTTAAGCCTGTCCAGGCAGTCACAAGCATTGTAAAATTTCTCTCATTGCCAAGCTTGAATCTTGTTGTTCCATCGATCTGTTTAAGATTCAGTTTGATACCGGCTTTTTTCAAGTCTTCCTGGAAAATTGTCAAGTATCTTTCCTGTCCGGGGCCGCCGTCAAATGGAAGATCAAGCTCAAACACTTTCCCCCCTTTTACAAGATACCCGTCGGAGTTCTTATCTTTCCATCCGGCTTCCTCAAGAAGCATTCTGGCTGAATCCAGGTTAAATCCAATTTTCGGATTAGAAGGATTCTCATAAACTGAACCCGGGAAATATGAGTATTCTGGTTCGTATGAGTTGAAAAAAAGCTTTTCATTGAATTTTTTCCTGTCCCAAAGATAAGTAACGGCTTTTCTTATCCTGATATCATCAAATGGCGGTTTTCTCATATTGAATACCAGACCCTGCACGCCATTCGGGTTTTCATTAAACACTCTGAACCTGGCAACAAGTCCAACCTTAAAATCTTCAAAATCAAATCTTTCAGCCCACCACTGTGCGCGGTTAACTGCATAAATATCTATATCACCTTTTTTGAATTTTTCGAAAGCAAGAGATTCATCCTGTATTACTTCGAGCTTAATAGCGTCAAAATTATTTATTCCAACATTAAATCTCTCTCTTTCAGCCCAATAATCGCTTCGCCTTCTGAATGTAACTGACTGCCCTTTGCTTATATCTTCTTTCTGAAGCATGTAGGGACCGGAACCGGGAATTATATCGAACTGGTATTTTTCCAAATACTCACTGCCTTTAATATTGCCAAGATAATGTGCGGGGAGTATCCTCATTGAACCACCAAAATAAAGGAATTGTCTCCAGTTAATTTCTTTTGTTTTTACCGAAACAATATACTTGCTTTCTGCAACAGGCTGCTCGTATGAGCCATAAAGTATGTTCGAGTATGCCTCTAAGATACCCGGATCAACAAGAATTTTCCATGTTGCAATAACGTCTTCGCTTGTTACAGGTTTGCCGTCTGCCCAGCGTGCATTAGGATCAATACGGAACCAAAATTGTTTTTTATCTTCTGAAACTTTCCAGTGAGTTGCAAGTGATGGTATCCATTCTTCTGTTACCGGGTCCTGGCTCAGCAGTCCTTCATACATCAGGCCGAACTCCATTAAATTATTAACGTATGAGTTGGCATCTTTTCCCATATTCCTTAATGTATTCGGGAAATCAGGAATACGCATCGTGAATGTGCCGCCTTTGATAGCATTTGAATCACCGGGAACATTATAATTAGTTTTTGTTTCCCAGCCTGCACCGGTAAAACCCGCTCCGCCCATTTCCGCAGAAACACTTGGATCAGCGCCGGGAGGTGTATCAAAAGTTTTTACTGAAATTGGTTTTGTATCGATCAGTTTTTTGGGTTTGGTTGATTTTCCGCATGACAAGAATATTGCGGAAATAAGGATTAATGCGAAAGTGAGTAAAATAGCTTTATTCTTCATAGTAAATTTCCTCTATATATTTACAGTTGTGAATAGTATCCCTTAACAAATATCATAATTTGAAACTATATAAAAAATATGAAAATTTATCTATTTTTAAAGCTCTATTGCGTTTTTAATGTATTATTGTTAGATGCTTAAGGGTGGTAAATAGATTAGTGCTTTTACGAAAAAACAGGATAATTTCTTCTCAGTAGAAATAAGGAAAATTCAATGTAGTGGCGTCGGGTGTGTACCCGACGCGTGTCAGGTGAATACCTGACACCACAACTCAGATTGTTTTAGCTTCTTAATACTTTTTCCCAAATTCCACTTCGCGAAAGCGGGGATTGGGAAAGTAATAAAAATGTGATATCGGAAATCTCATTCATAGCAGTCTCATCTGCCCCCAAGTGTTGTGGTGCCAGGCTTTCTTGACAGTAGTTTCTGCTGCAATTTAGTAAATATTCAATCCGAATTAAGATGAATTTTCAGCAGATCTGTTCAGCACATAAGGGAGGGCCATCGGTTCTATCGTTGAAATTTCATAACCACATACTTCATCCCAAACATATTGTAACTGTAAGTTGTCACATAGTTGGCACTGCAATCAAAGCCAACAACATATGAGATTGTTCCTTCAAACTGCTCTGTAGTTTCGATATCTTTTATCTTCCTGCCGGCAGAAAAATAGAACATACGTGTACTTTCACACATCCAGTAAGCATTTGTAAATGTAATCTTCCTGTAACTGCACCCGTTTATGCTTACCGGTTCACCTGAGGTAGCATTCTCGAAAGGTCCTGTAACGGCAGATGTTGAATATGTAAACGATGATGGATTCTTAAATACAAACGTCACGTATTCATAATTAAAAATCCTTGTATTGCTGATTGACACAAGCGAATTGGGTTGTGTACATGATTGCGAGAATGAGTCAGCCGCAATTAAAAAAAGAATGAGCGCAAAGATTGTTTTTAGTGTTTTCATTTTGTTGTTTTGATATCGGTTATTTGATGCCAAATTATTGATTCTGTAAAGCTACTGTCAAACAATTTTATGTCATAATTATGCCAGGCGGGAAGATCATGTTTTCGGCAGCCTCTTTTTTAGCCAGTTTATCTGACCGCGGTGATTGATCTCATCTTCCATAACATGGAACCACTTGAACCAGTTATTGGCAGGAAGCCCTGACCAGAATGGTTCCTCGTTCATAAACCAATTATCATCACGCTTCCTGAATTCACCCAGTGTTTCTTGCCGAATTTGATTCAGCGTTTGAACATAAAATTCCGCATCGCGGCCTTTGACTTTACTGCGGCAGTTTTCATCAAGCTCAAGGCAGGATTTCCAGAACTCTTCATCAATATCAAAGTCCGATTTTTGTTCGAATGTAAATATCTGGTAGAATTTCTCAACTGCCGCAATATGCATTAACAGCATTCCGATTGAATTGCTCTTTTCATCGTAGAAGTGGTCCAGTTGCTCCGCAGAGAGACCTTCAACGGCTTGCAGCAGAACACTCCTTGAATAATTCATCATGCACACAAGTGTGCTGAACTTGGGGGAAAATCCCTCAATATCACCGATTACAAAAGCATCACTATTTAGTTTCATATTGTTACTCTGATTTGTTTATCAGTACCATGTCCTGTAACTCTGTTGCCCTGTTGTTTAAATGCCTCTTTCATTCTCAGAAATTTGCCGTAATAATTCCCTTCATCAAGAACTCATCATAATTTCCCGTGGGGTCATTCCACTGATGATAAAGATTTTTTTCGGCTCTTATTTCAAGATTTATATACCTCTCATATCCAATACTTGTCCCTATATATAGAGTATTTTTTTTGTTCAGATCTTTTTCATATGCAGTGCTTACTCCCATCATATAGTTCATAACATCAAACAACAGATACGAAGCATTAAAATCAGCGCTTACAATTCGGGAAAACATCTCCGGGTAACGCGCAAAGCTCAAACCAACCGATCCCGAAATGCTTAGCGGGATCTTAAAACTAACTGACTGCGAGAACACCAGATTGTGAACACTTACATTTTGCGTAATGATTGAATCAAGATTGCTTGAAGAATTCATGAAATAAGAAAGTGATGAATTGAAATTCGCGTCCCATTTCGTAAAGTTGTGCCCAGTAAAGATGCTCAGCACATGAAAGCTGTTATCTAGCTTCTGGTTCAGATCAGTTGCATCATTCTTCATGAATGTAGGTGCGTATGTAAGGCTTACAAACGGAATGTTCTTGAACCTGAAATTCGCAGTAAGCGAGAACCTTGTTACTGAAGTTGTGTTCCTCTTCCAGTCAATAAGGTTATCTTTATACCAAAGAAATGACCCTGTCAGGCTGATCTTCTTTTCTGCAAGCTTCTGCTCGATTTTTGAAGTAAACTCCAGTTTATCGGTCGAAAGATTAGGCACGCCAAGCGAAACATAACCCGGCCCAAGCATTCTAAGGCCTGCTGTAAATTTTGTCGCTGACTTTTCGTTATTGAAAACCCCTTTCAGTGTATATGAATAATCAACCGAGCTTGATATTTTAGGGTGGACCATATTCTTCACAAATTGCGGTATAGCATTGCTTTCAAGATCCGGTGCGCGTGTATCACGCGTTAACATTGCCCCCGAGATCTCGCCTTCTAGTGTAAGTTTTTTCCTGAATAACTCCAGTTTGCCTTCCATACCGAACAGGTAATTCGCTTTGGGTGTTAAGGTCTGATTGTTTGAATCCAGTGTAATTGAGCTTTCCTTATCGTTTGCGTACATGCCGGTCAGATAAAAATGAGATGCATCTTTTTGCCCGATGCCAAGCCTGCCTGTATATATATCCCGCCTGAATGCAATATTATCGATCGGTTTCTGATTCTTGAATCCGCCAACTGCAATGTATAACAGACCAGGGTTGAACTCAACACTCACTCCCGAAAGCGGAACTCCCCTGACAGTGAGCGGAGTGTAGTCAGGATATGTTGTTCCGAACCCAAGCGAGCGGAATGCGGATACTATCTTCAGTAAACCGGGAAGTTTGCTCATAACACTATTACCCGCATCCTTTTCAAGCTTATCTTTTTGCTTATCCGTCATTTTTGAGATCTCTTTTTTAGTCTTCTCCAGTATTTTATCCTTTTCCTTTTCGATCCGCTCCATGATAAAATCCTTCACAACTGATGCATCCAGGTTCAGTCCGAACATGTTTATGTTTTGGCGGGATTCCGAGTTTTCCGTAGAGAGCAGTATCGGAATGCTAAGCGGCAATCCGTATGCGCTTAGCGAGGGATTTATTTCCCAGTACCCGTATTGCGGCTTCTTGTCAGAGCCCGTTCCGGAGCGGTTTGACTGCTCGCCGTACAGCTTGCTATCGAAAGCAAACTTGAACGGTTTGTTCTTAGTCTGATTCTCTGAGCCGGTTGAAGGAAAGTAACTGTCATTCAGCGCCCAATACTTCTTCATCATTGCAAGGTTTTTGGATTTGCTTAAACTAACAGGTTCTTCCCCAATCTGGAAATCCCACACTTCACTTGTTGACATCAGTACTCCGTTAACATAAGCCTCAACCTGCCAGGCATAAGTACCTGTGCTAAGCGATCTTGCAGCAACTGGATACTGATAGATTGTGCTCACCAGTGATGCTGCACTATAATAGAGCGGATTTGACTGCATGGCATCGTATGATGATTGCCTGCCGTAAACCTGCACAATTTTTAGTTTATAGCTTAATCTTTGCCCGGGGCTAAGCGGAGTTGGCGGCAGCCAGTTAAATGATATCGCCGAGGCCGTTTGGCTCTCATCCATTGTAATATCACGCAGACTTGTAGTCTTAGCGGTTTCGTCGTAATGGCTTGTGTACTTCATACCGCCCTCCGGAGATAGCAGCTCAACCTGTGAGATATTAAGCACATCGGTTAAGTAGCACTCGCTCCCAAGCTCTGAATTGTCTGCTGCATCATGAGCAGTAACACAGATCTCATAACTGCCGCTTGGTACAGTACCAACAATCTTAACAACATCTTCGTATTTCGGATTTGTACGTTCTATCTTGATCGGCTTAATATCGGCGGCCGTAACAACCTTCACTCCGGGCGGCAAATTGAAAGCTGCCGTGGTGGCCTCTGCTATGAAGCCTTCGGAGGTTTCGGTAGCAATTCCTCTAAGGTAAACTCTGATGGATGTTGTGCCCGTATTCTGCAGGGTCACATTCCACATGTTTTCAAGCTTGAACGCAAGCGGAGGAGGCTGTTTGAGGATGATTACAATCTTGCCGGATTGAGAGAAAATGTTTTGCGCTATCAGCGCTATGATGATTAAAAGAATGTATTTTAGTTTTCGCATGATTGTTAATATTATTATGATTTAGCCTTAATTGCAAATATTAAAATATACTGGTTCTACTTTTACACTTACGTTATCCGTAAGTGTCAAACCGCCAGGAGTAATAACCCTGAGTACATAATTGTATAAGCCCGGGGAAGCAGTTGATGGAAATTCAGGATCAATAACATTTGCGAGCGCAACGGTGTGTCCTTGGGGCAGCCATTCAAATGTAAAACCTGTGTAATCATTAATACTGCATAACTCAAAAATATGATACCTCATAACATTTGACTGATTAATATTGCCGAGGCTAATTGAATTTATCGTGTTTACAGAACCATTCTCTGTATATGTCCAGCTTTTAATCGGAGAAAATAAATTCTTACATACCAAAGTTGTGCTGCCTGTGAAAGTAAAATAATAGCTGTTCCAGGCATAGTTGAAAACTTCGTTACCGTCGATATCCAATGGAGCATTTAATGTTGGATATGAACCATTACTCAGAGTCAACAAAGGATTAATGTTATTAATACATTCAATTGAATAAGATCCATAACTTGTCGGACCCTGATTTCTATTTATAAAGAACTTGGAATCAAACAACCTGCCCCATTGATTGCCATCTGTCATCAATCTTCCGTTTTCAAATGAGAAAACCAGGTACTTCTTGTCTGCATCAAGGCCATTATAAGTATTAGAAGGTACCGTACCGGCAGGATTGATGACAGCACCGGAACCTGATGGAGGAAGAGGAAGATCAACTGACCCCACAGCTCCTATAGTTGTATTTGGAGAACTAATACATAAGTATGCATTCAGTTTTACCGGTACTCCGGGATAAACTGTTACATCAGTACCGATCACTCTATTTGCGCAGTTGTTATTTTGAACCGGCTGAACGCATTTATTAAATGAAATATCATCCAAACCAATGCCGACGGGACAGGGATTTGTGTTTCCTGAAACCGGAGCACCCCAGATTTCCAGATTTACTGAACTGATACTTGCCGGGGATGTCCAGCTGGCAGTTAACATTTCCCATTCAGTCCATGAAACCTCTGTCCATTGGGGTATTAATATATTTTCCCATGAACCTCCAACTTGAGATAACCTGACTTTGATTTTCGGATTCTGTATGGCAGGGTCAGTATTTAGTTTTCTTAAATAAAAACAAAGTGTATATGTTGTATTAGGTGATACAGAAATACTTTTTTGCTGCCAGATGATTTTGGGAAAAGCAGTACCAGAAGCAGGGGCAGTATATTGATAAATAAAGAAATTATCTGAAGACCCGTCAATCCCGCTACCAGTCCAATTAACACCAGGTACTAAGCCACTTGCGTTGTTTCTGATTCCAAATTTGTTACCATTAATTGCCGGCCAGTTAACTGTGAACAAATTGGTCGCGCAGAACCTGCCGGCATTTGCGTCTGCACCAGTGCCATTAGCGGTCCAGTTTGGTTCACCTGCCGGATCACCATCGTTATATTCATTAGCGGTAAATTTTGAATTATTAACAATATTAGCGTCACTCTGTAATCCTTCGGGGCAGCTTTGACACTCCGTAACAAAAATTGGCGGTGGATCTTCTAATGCACTAAACTTCATAATGAAACTATCATCATTACCTGCATGGTTAGGCTGAAAATATGCGCCGCCGCCAGGGTTTCTTAACAAGTTAGTTATATCACCTCCGAATTCACCGGTAATTATCAGTTCGTTGTTGTTATTAAAACATAATGAAGAGCCCCAATCTGAGTTATTTATCCTGTTATCAGACCCAAATAATGTTGAGTACATTAACAGACCATTTTCATTAAATTTTGATAATATGGCATCTGTAGTTCCAGTTTTAGCTGCAATAAACAAAGACCCGTCAAATGGATTCTTAGTTTCAAAACCCGGCGAAGAAGTCTGACCGGTTATCCATATATTGTTGTTCCTGCTAATAACTTCATTAACATTATCATCATTCCCTCCGCCGAATATTCTGCTCCATAATAAATTCCCCTGGTTAGTAAATTTCATAATAAAAATATCCTCCCCGCCTAAAAAAGTCTGCCCTTGTGCGCAGTTATGAACAGGAAAGTTTGATGAAACTGTTTTCCCAGACAAAACAATATTACCCGCATTATCTATACAGATACTTTTTGCCTCATCGCCTCTTGTGCCGCCGCAGTAAGTACTCCAAAACAGATTGCCGGTATTATCAAATCCTGAAATGAATGCATCAGTCCCTGAATATGTCTGGTAAAACGAAATGCCGGGATGCAATATTGGTATGTCACCGGATAAAGTCCTGCCGGCTATGAATATATTCCCCAAAGCGTCAACAGCCAGAGAATTGCATTCATCAGCATAGGTACCGCCAAAACATGTTGACCATTTACGGACACAATTTGCATCAAATGCCGATATGAAAGCATCTGTTGCGCCAGATAGACCATGCTGGTAAGCAAATGTGTTATCAGTCATTATATCAAAAATATCAGAACTAGTATTGCCGCCTACAAAAATAATGCCGGCGGTATTGATAGCTATTGTATTACATATCGTATGTCTGTTCCCGCCGTAGTATGTTGACCATTGCAGAACACCATTGTTATCAAATTTCGTCAGGAACCCGTTGTTTTGATTAATTGATACAGATGATTTGAAAAAGCCTCCGTTGTTTCTCAAAGGTAAGTTTGTTGAAAAAGTATTGCCAACAATAAAAACATCGCCATTATATACACATATGTCATTAGCTCTATCTGTTGAATTACCGCCAAAATATGTGCTCCATATTCTTCTGCCTGAATTATCAAATTTGATAATTACTGCATCCAGCATGGCACCTGCATTATTAAATGTTCCGTCATAATATGCACTGCTGCCGGGATTAAACACAGGAAAATTCACACTTCCTGAATAACCGCACACAAAAATATTACCCATATTATCTGTTTTTACAGATTTAGGACCGTCAAAACCACTTCCACCGTATAAAGTTGACCAATTAATAGAAACGGTTGGGTCTATAACAATTGTTTTTGAGCGGTCATATTTAGTTAAATTTAGAAAGTAATTTTCTTTTCCCGAGGTCGCAAATTCTGCAGGTATTTTTGCAAGGTTGTCTTCATAAAAGATATTTAACGGACCATCTTCTATTGCAGACAATTCATTTTCAATTTTTAGTGTTTGATTATTTCCTATAAGCTGCACATTTTTTGCGCCTTGTATTTTAAACTTTATCTCTGAAGGATTTCCTCCCGGTTTAACTACGAATTCATATTTAATTCCATTTGTATCATTGCCATATAATACCAAATCAATGTTCTTGTAAACATCTGTAACGGTTATTCTTTTGTATGTACTAACATTCAAAATACCATCCGGGCAGCTTTCGTAATAATAGTTTGCAGTCCCCTGGTCATCAGGTTCTTTATACTTAACATTGGTATTTATGATATTTATATTTTCAAAACTATAATCTATTCTGTTGTATCTTATTTTTTTTCCTGTTTCTTTATCCGGCATAGAAAGAGAATCTGTATTTAAGTTTTCCTCTCCGGCAATTTCTTCAGCCCTGAAGATTATATAACTGAAACCTCTTTTAGTAAGCATAAACCTGCCACTGCTGATATCAGCTACTAAAAGAGGTGCATACTCCTCTTCAACAGCTTCATCTCCTGCTGCCCTGTTAAATTGTCCTTTGTTTTCAATAAATCCTGAAGTTATCAGCCGCTGCCATTTATTCGGCACTCGTTCAGTATATTCTGCGCTTTCGTTATTCACATTAGATATTTTAAATATATACACTTCGCTCTGCACATCCCCACTTGAAACCTGCCACGCTATATAATCATAGTCCCCGTCCCCTTGAAAATCTTGATCAAGCTTTGACGGCACCTGGATTGTTGTACCAATGATCCCACTTTTCTCCCACTTAATTCTGTTTTGTTTCATCGCAACTTCCGGCGACTGGTCACCTTTTATTTCAACTATTCTTAAAGTGTAATCCTTCGCTCCGGGTAGTGGTGTCCAGCTAAATATTATCGGCTGGTTTGGATCTAATTCCGCTCCATCTTCTGGTGATATTAATGTTATACTTCCTTCATCTTTCACCTCCGTATCAATACAGTTTTCCTGTCCAATTACATTGCCTCCCTCATCTATTGCAGAAACGCAGATTGTGTAACTGCCAGAAGGAGCTCTACCCGTGCGTAAAAGTATTTCTTTATATTTGTTATTCTTCCATGAATATTCGCCGCCGCCGGGAACATTACTTGTATTGAATGATTTCTTCTCTTTTGGTCCCAGCGCGAAGCTGCCGGATTTGCCTTTTACAATCTCCCCGTCTTCTGCTTCCTTCATAAATCCTTCAAGGCGGATCTTAAGATTTTCATTAGTCAGGTTTTCCACATCGCAGGCATACATATGGTTAAGTGTAAGATTATTTAAGGGCGGGGTTTTAACCCTGATACGCACTTTATCCTGTGAAAACAGATTTGTTACCGCACAGGTTAAAAAAAGAATGATAAATAAAATTGTTAGTTTCGTTTTCATACTGCTTTAAATTTATTCATTTAATTTTTTTGGCTGAGTACTTCATAGTACTTCGCAGAGCACAACATAGAATTCATATTTAACTCAGTTGTCTTTTCCTATTATTTCAATAATTTCACTTCCATTCTTGCCTATACAAACATTAAGTTTGTAAGAAATGGAATTGATCAGCCCAGAAGGTGCTTGACATCCAAGTCTTTCAAGTGTACCAGTAAAATTGATTATATCGGAGACATCTTCTGAGTTCAAAATATCACTATCACGAAATAATTTTTTACTTAAGCTGACCATTTTAAGGGATAGGATAAATCCTGTCTCATCAAATATCAACTTAATTTTAATGTTATTTTTTTTTAGGTTTCTATACCATTCCTCAAGTTTACATCCCGTCTCCGAATCTTTAATTTCACTTCTTATCATACTTATTAAATCTTTTTGTCCTGTCAGTTCATTATTTTCTTGCGCGAATACAAAAGAATTAAGTACGTTAAAGATGATTATTAAACAAAGATTGATTCTAATTTTACTCATTTTATTTCTCCGTCTAATATTTTTTAATTATTTATTCTCACTCATTTTATCGATAATATCATCCCAGGATTTTCCTACAGTTGAATATAAGATATCCATAACCCTTTCAATCAAACCATTGGGTGCCTGTGTTCCAATTTCTTCTAATGTCTTTAAACATTTTTCTATTACCGTAATATCCTCTTTATCAAGTTTACCATTATTTATTGCTACACGTTTTCCAATTTTAATTAATTCCCGTGCAAGTTCAACTTTATGTTCATCGTTTACTAACTTCTCGGCATAGTCAGTTTCTTTCAGCTTACCATACCACTCCTCAACCAATTTACCTATTTCAGAACCCGATATTTTTTCTCGGGCAGTATTAAGTACGTCATTTATTGGCTCTCCATCTCCTTTAAATATCGGATCAAATGGAGGAGGCCAACCAATATGAACATTTACAGTAATTTTACAAGAATCACATATAGTTTGCCCACATCTAGCGTAAATCATAACTTGCGCTAACGAATATATTGAGCCTGTAGTAAATGATGAAGTCTGCCATGATGACATTGGACCACTTCCAATCCTATACGCATATTCAGGTTCACAATTCCCGATACAATCGTAAGTCGGTAACAGAGTCAAAGTAGTTCCTACATAAATTCTATATTCTTTATTACAATTAATTGATTCGTTTACGCTATTTTGTTTTTTATTTACATAGACGATTGTACCTCCAATTTTATGTTTCTTATCACATTTGCAGCTATCACTATCTATGCAAGGAGGTAAGTCAGAACAAATTTGATAAAAGCATGTGTCTATTCCAGTAGATTTCATAATGGCAAAGTTAAAACAGCATGAGCTTGTTGGGGGTCCAGTTCTAGTAAATACACAATTCAAAATATTTGAACCTGGACTTAGTACCACTGGGGTACAGGAGATTGTTCCACTTGGTGAATTTATCCAAGTAAGATAACTTGTTGCACCGCTATTATTATGGAATGTAAATTGTACATCATAAACAGGTGGCGGTCCGGCAGATTTACATATAATTTTATCAATCTTAATTAAATCATTACAGCTATCATTCTGTCCAGTTGGTCTCTTAACATTAATACCCATACAGCAGCTATCGCATAGTTTCTTCCCACAATAAACTTTATAACAAAGCTGGTAAGAGCCCGGAGTATTAAAAGTGTAGCTCATTGTTTGACCCGTTCCTGATTCATTAACACTTATGATACCAGAACCACCTTTTAATGTCCATTGATAACCCGGCGGGCAAATCTGCGATGGATTGCAAATATAGGCAGGGAAAGTTACATTGATTGTTTTATTCAAATCAATATTTATGGTTTTCCCGCAAGGTGTATTTTGCGTATTACCTTCCGATTCTATACTTATTGCCTTTTCTTTGTGAAGCTTTTCGCAATCACATTTTTCCTGTATTTTATCTTTTGTTTTAAAAGTAAATCCGCATGAATCACAAAGTTTAGTTCCGCAATATGCATATACAATAAATTTGTATAATCCCGAAGGCGATGGAGCATTAAAGCTAATAGGCATTGTTGCACTTGACCCCGATAGAATCGTAACATTAGAAGAATTAATTACATTCCAGATATAACTGGTTTGGCAAACCTGTGGGTTGGGACCGCAAGCATACATAGAGTTAAACTCAACAGGAAGTCCTGATTTCACCGAACTTGTCAAGCTGGAAAAGCATTTTATATTCTCTTCATAACTTTTACTATCATCACTATATCTTACTTTTCGTTCACTTGTCCAAGTTTTGCAATCACATCCATCGGGGCAATCTATTACAGTAATTACAACCTGGTCGCTGCTGATTATACCGCCGCAATTTGCAGTGACTGTATATGTATAAACTCCCGGGGTTGATGATGTAAAAACGGGATTTGGAATATTTGGATTGCTAAGATTTACGGCAGGGCTCCACTGGTAACTGCATTCACACTGTCCGCATTCTGTTATTTCGAAATCAAGGCGTCCGCAATTATCGCTGTAATGACAACCCAATACATTTTCTATGTAACAATCATAGAATTTAAATCCAATCGGATTCCCGTCGCCTGTGTAACTATAGTTATATATATGAGCCGGATTATAAATATCAGGTATTGGACGGGTTTGATACAGTGGTTTATCTTTTGCCCACCAATTATACATTCTGTTCCCGTCTCCCATAATATAATCAGAGGTTTTCTGGTCAGGTGAGCTATTCCTGATAATATATCCCGCGTCAATTTGCCACTCAGGATCACAGTTTGAAGTGTTATTCCATAGAGACCATTTTCCGATTACTTTAATGCAATAATTTTTCCCATTTACTGTTGGAGGTGTATCATGAGTAAAAGTACTGTAAGTAACATAAGGTGAGAAGTCTATATAAAACTGGTCAAATGGTACACCGCTGCTTCCTGAATTTGTAACAGCAATTAATTGTAATGTTTCACCGGTACATACTGTGTCGTCAGGACCTGCATTAACTCTGCATGAATCATTTGAATTTATAGTTCCGCAATCGTTAACCGCCTTTTCGCCATGACAAATTTGACTAGGCGATGCGCCGATTATTTGATAAATTACAGTCGCCGGAAGCATCGCAGAATTAAAGCAAACTGTTCCAACCATAAATGTTCCTGTTACTGTACCTGCCGGCGTCCAATCTATTTTGTTTGTGACGCTTCCATTTGTCCATCCAGAATAACTGGTTGCTGCTGAAAAAATTGGATTCACATTTTTTAGCCTGACCAAGTTTACATTGGGAATGTTTGTTGTAACCCTAACTTCATAGCAGCATTGTTTTTTGTCAATCGGGATAAATTCAATTGTACATCTAAAATCATTTTGAACTGTACTAGTAGTTTTAACAAACCTCCACACCTCACTCTGCACATCCCCGCTTGAAACTTGCCACGTCATATAATCAACATCCCCTCCATAATCAACCCATGGAAATGCTGATGGCACCTGTATTGATGTGCCGGTTATCCCGCTCTTTTCCCAAACGGGTTTATTGGTTTTCATCGCAACTTCAGGCGACTGGTCGCCTTTTATTTCAACAATTCTTAAAGTGTAATCCTTCGCTCCGGGCAGCGGAGTCCAGCTAAATATTATTGGCTGGTTTGGATCTAATTCCGCTCCATCTTCGGGGGTTATCAGCGTAATGCTTCCCATTATCTTTACGGGATTGATAATACAGTTTTCCTGTCCAGCTATATCACCGGTTTCTTCATAAGCAGTTACGCAAATTGTGTAGGTTCCCTCAGGTGCGTTGCCGGTGCGAAGCATTATTTCTTTATACTTGCTGTTATTGTATTTTACTTCGGCATTAGAGAAATCATTGTACTTGTAATTTGATTTACCCGGCTTAACAGTAAATACTTTGGATTTGCCTTCAACAATAAGGCCGTCTTTCTCTTCGGTTGCCGTGCCGGTAAGATAAATTTTCAGGTCTTCCTTAGTGGTGTTTGTCAAGGTGATGTTCCACATATCGCCCACACCCATCTGGTTCGGCGGCGGCTGTTTAATCTTAATATTTACCTTATTTTGCGCCAACAGATTAACTGCGGCTATACATAAAATGAAGATGATTATGTAGAATTTATTTGCCTGACCCATTGTTTTCCCCTTTAGAATTTAGAAAATCCGTTACGTTATTAATTTTTGAAATTGATTGAAGAAGCTTGTCTACCTGCTAAATGATACGCCTAATTATTACTTTATCATACTCTTAGACTTGTTTTGCTTGGCATAATAGACATTTTATTCATGGATCCAATTGACTTAAGTCAAATGAATAAAAATCATTCCTTTTGATGAGTTTTATCTCTAATGAACTTCCTCAATTTAATCGACAGGATTTTGCATTCCAAAGAAATGTTATGGCAGTTGTGAACCTACCCCTTATAGTATATTTGCTGATTTTACGGCCAATTCGCATGTTTTCTATGCCAATGGGTTGAATTTGTGAACTGAAGCCTCTAGTATTAATCATAAAAAAAAAAGCTCCCCTTCCCAATTTCAGAAGAAGGAGAGCTATTAACTAATTACTTTTCATAAGAGTAATTACGATTGAACTTATTTAGTCAGTCCGTCAAGGGCCGGATTTCAAAAATAACTCCGTTATTTTATCAACACCATCTTCTTTACTTCGCTGAATTCGCCTGAAGTGAGCTTATAGAAGTACATTCCGCTTGGCAGTTCGCTTGCATTAAAATCAACCGAGTAATTACCCGCTGCAAATTCCTCGTTCAAGAGAGTATATACTTCCCGCCCAAGAACATCAAATATCTTCAATTCAACATTGGATGAATTTGGCAATGAGAAATCTATCTTTGTCGAAGGATTGAACGGATTTGGATAGTTCTGGCTCAGCT